>CALEOQ010000185.1 GCA_937910255.1 uncultured Caulobacteraceae bacterium
GTGGTGTCTGTTTTTGTTTGCAAGCGGAAGCCGGCATGCGAGATTACGACGTGACTGGAGTTCAGACGTGTGCTCTTCCGATCTGCATCTCCGCCCGCTGGTCGTCGGTGGGCGGCGTGCCCACCTGCCGCGAATAGGTCAGGCCCCAGCGCACCGCGTCGCGGGCCTGAAGGGCGAAGTTCACCGGCCGGGCGTCGATGGCCGTCAGGGCGCCCGAGGCGTCGCGGGTGAAGCGGTCGGGGAAGGCCGCCTCCACCTGGGTCGAAGCCGACGGGAAGGCGACGATGGCGTCATGGGTGCGGCTGGAGACGTAGTTGGCCTGCAGGCGCAGATTGATCTCGTCGAAGGGTTCATAGGTGACGCCCAGCTTGAAGACGTCCTTCTGACCGGCATCGAGGTTGGCGATGCCGCCGGAGGTGCGGGTCACCTCGGCGGTTTCGCCGCGGGCGAGGTCGAAGACCCGCACCCCGGTCGTCACGGTGACCGGGTCCCCCAGCTGGTTGATGGTCGGCGCCTCGCCGGTGCGGCTGAACGACCCCAGCACGCGGATTTCCGGCGTCGGCCGCCAGTTCAGGCCGTAGCCATAGGTCTCCAGGGCGCCGAAGTCGGAGACCTGTTCGACGCCGAAGTTCAGATTGCCGGACAGGCGGCCGATCCGCTCGCCCAGGCCCTCACCCGCCCGGGTGAGGGGGATGTCGAAATTGCTCCGCAGCTCGCCAACGGTCCGCGACAGGTCGCTGGACTGGTCGACGCCGAGGCGGGTGGCCTCGCTCTCCAGCTCGACCGCCGAGGCCCGGGCGGTGAGCGCCGTGCTCACCTGGCCGGCCGGCAGTTCCCAGAGCGCGCGGTTGAGCACCAGGTCGGCCTGGGCCGAGGTGCTGAGCGTGCGGGAGGTGTCGAGGAAGGCTGCGCCGTTCGAGGCCCGGTCCGTGTCGGTCTCCGTCTCGCCGCGCTCGATCTCACCGGTGGTCGACCATTGCCAGCCTGCCAAGGCGCCGGCCGCCGAGGCGGCGAGCCTGCCGGTCTGGGACTGGGTGTTCCGCAGTTGCGCCTCGGGGCCGAAGGGCGACAGACCCTGGCGGGACTCGCTCTCGCTGGCCTCGAACAGGCCGTTGACGGAGAAGGAGACGCCATTGTCCAGCGGCTTGGCGTAGACCGCATTCAGGCTCACATCGTTGGACTGCGACTGGAGAGAACGGAAGGCGCCTTCGCCGCCGACGATGTCGCGGTCGCTCTCCTCGATAGAGTCTCGGGTGTTGGCCTTGGCGTCCAGGGTCAGCCGCCGGCCCTGCAGGATATCGAGGCGCGCGCCGTGCGCGCCCAGGGTCTCGCCGCCGCCGGCCTGGGTGGGCGTGGTCACCGAGCCTTCGGCCAGGGTGGCGCGGAACCTCGGCCGCAGCACCATGTTCACCACCTTCTGCTCGGCCGGATAGCCGTACTTCAGGGACAGCTCCTCAGGCAGGATCTCCACCCGGGCGATGGCCTCGGTCGGCAGGTCGCGGATCTCGGAGAAGCCCGAGATGCGGCCGCCATTGATCAGGATGACCGGCCGGCCGCCCCCTTGGCCGCTGCCGATCTGGGGCGCCAGCGCCTCCAGCAGTTCGGTGACGCTGGCCGCGCCATAGGCGCGGATTTCCTGGGGCGAGAGGGTGAGCTCCGGGGTGATGTCGCCGATCACCGAACCGGCCGGCCGCGACCCGCTGACCACCAGCTCCTCAACCTCGACATCGCCGTAGTCGTCGTCAGCGACCTCTTGCGCCAGGGCGGCGGTGGACAGGCTGGCGAGGGCGACGCCGGCGAGGAGGTGCGCCCGCAGGCGGGTGGCGCGAGGACGGGGGAGACGCAAAACACGGTATCCTGATGCTGACCCGGGCGGCGGGGAGACCGCCCATGTCTGCTCTCACGGGCGAAGTCGCCATATCCGTCGCGATCACGGCGCAAGCGAGGCGAATGTGCCGGACTGGTCTCGCAGCTGATCGGCTCGACGCAGATGCGATCGGGTGGAAATAGAGCTTGAGCCGGAACCTGGGTCCGGCCCCATAGATGGCGCATCCCACGGAGACGCCAGAGGATGAGCGAACCGTTCTTGAGTCCCACTGAAACCGCGCGGCGCCTCGGCGTCGGCGTGCGGGCCTTGCGCCTGTATGAGCGGAAAGGTCTGGTCCGCCCCGGGCGGACGACCTCAGGCTGGCGGGTCTATGGGGCGGGGGACATAGAGCGCCTGCACCATGTGCTGACGCTCAAGTCGCTCGGCCTGTCCTTGGCCCGCATTGCGCAGATCCTCGGCGGGCGGGCGCCGGACCTGCCGGCCCTGCTCGCCCTACAGGAAGACGTGCTCACCACGCGCCTCCACGATCTGCAGCGCGCGCGCAAAGCGGTTCAGGCCGCGCGTGCGACGATATCGCGGGACGGGCGGCTCTCCCTGGAAAACCTCATTGACCTCGTAAGGGAGACGACCATGTCCACCATGGATGAAGCCAGGCTGGCGGCCAGCGCCCACCAGGTGTTGCGCGACGCGATCGATCCGGATCTGCCTGGCCTCTATCGCGGCAAGGTGCGCGACAACTACGACCTGCCGGACGGGCGGCGGATTCTGGTCACCTCCGATCGCCTGTCGGCCTTCGACCGGGTGCTGTGCTGTGTTCCGTTCAAGGGCCAGGTGCTGAACAGTGTCGCCCGCTGGGCCTTCGAGCAGACCGCTGACCTCTGCCCCAACCACGTGCTGGACTATCCCGACCCGAATATCGTGGTGGGGCGGCGCCTCGATATCCTGCCGGTGGAGATCGTCGTGCGCGGCTATCTGGCGGGTACGACCAGCACTTCGATCCTGACCATGTACCGGGCCGGTCAGCGGGAGATGTATGGGCATCGGCTGCCCGATGGTCTGGCCGACAACCAGGCGCTGGAGGCGCCGATGATCACGCCGACCAGCAAGGCGGTGGATGGGGCTCACGACGCGCCGCTGACCGCAGAAGAGATCATGGGCCGCGGCCTGCTGAGCGAAGCCCAGTGGCGGCAGGTCAGCGAAACCGCCCTGGCGCTGTTCGCCCGGGGCCAGGCCCTGGCCGCCGAGCGCGGCCTGATCCTCGCCGATACGAAGTATGAGTTCGGCCTCGACGCGGAGGGAACCCTCCGCCTCGCCGATGAAATCCACACCCCCGATTCCAGCCGCTACTGGCGGGCGGACACCTATCCGCGCCGTCTGGCGGCCGGCGAGAGCCCCGAGAGCTTTGACAAGGACGTGATCCGCGCCTGGGTGGCGGCGCGGTGCGATCCCTATGCCGAGGACATCCCGGAGATCCCCCCGGAGCTGATCTGGAAGACCGCGCTCACCTATGTCGAGGCCCACGAGCGGATCACCGGGAGGACATTTGAGCCGCCCAAGCCTGCGCCGGCGGTGCAAGAGCGCGTCCTGGCGGCATTGGAGCATTTCCGCAGGGGCTGAGCGTATTGCTCCCGCCCTGCCGTTGTCGCAGCTTGAGTCCGGCGGGAAACGGGAAGACCATTCGTCGATCTCAGGTCTGCAAATGGCGCGGCCGTGAGGTCCGAAAAGTCCAGGACGGAGGCGGCGTGATGGGCGTGACAGGGGGATGCCAGTGTGGCGCTGTGCGGTTTCGTGTCGAGGGCGAGCTCGGCGAAGCCTCCATCTGCCATTGCCGGATGTGCCAGAAGGCCACGGGCGGGCTGTTTGGTCCGTTTGTCGGCGCGCCGTTCGAGGCCCTGGCCTGGACCCGCGGGGAGCCCAAGCATTTCCAGAGCTCGAACAAGGTCCGTCGCGGGTTCTGTGGCGACTGCGGCACGCCGCTGACCTTCGAATATGGCGACCGGCATGTGAGCCTGGCCATCGGCGCCCTCGACCGACCCGCCGAGGCGCAGCTGATCGAGCAACTCGCCTCGCCAGCGCAGGTCCCCTATTTCGCAGACCTCGCGAGCCTGCCCGTCCACCCCTTGGAGGAGCCCGCCGCGGCGGTTTATCTGGCGGGCATCGTGTCCTACCAGCACCCCGACCACGACACGGCCGAGTGGGAGGTCAGGGGCTAGGCCCATCGTGATGGCTCACACCGGTGGGAGAGGGCTATGGGCGTCCGAAACTACCTGATCGAAGGCGTTTCCGGGGCGGGCAAGACGACCGTCGCCGAGGAACTGGAGCGGCGGGGCCGCCACGTCATCCATGGCGACCGGACCCTGGCCTATCTTGGCGACCCGGACACCGGTGACGCCCTGGAGCCGCCAGAGCTGGACAGCGAGATGGACCGCATCAGGTGGCGCCACGGGCGCTGGATCTGGAGGGTGGCCGAGGTCAGGCGCGCGGTCGCCGACCAGAGCACCGCGCAGTCCTTCTTCTGTGGAGGATCGAGAAACCACCACCAGTTCATCGATCTGTTCGATCAAGTATTTGTCCTCGATATCGACGCTGGCACGCTGAACCAGAGACTTGCCGCGCGACCGGGTGATGAGTTCGGTGGGAGGCCGGCTGAGCGCCAGCTGATTGCGCGGCTGCACGCCACCAAAGAGGACCTGCCGAAGGCGGCGGTGAGCATCGACGCCGCCGCACCCATCGCCGGCATCGTCGATGAGATTCTTTCGAGGTGTGGCGGGGGAGGCGAGGCTCGGTAATCAGCGGCCCGTCCGTTCCGCTGGCGTCTCAGTCGTTTTGTGGCTATAATAATGGCCATAATATCCGAGGCTCGAAGATGTCCACCTACAGCGTCGCCGACGCCAAGAACGGCTTGCCTAGGCTGATAGATCTCGCGCTCGACGGCCAGGAGGTCGTCATCACCCGTCACGGCAAGCCGGTGGCTGAACTGCGCGCGATCCGCTCAGCCCCCACGACGCCCGGCGCGGACTATGACTGGCTGCGCGCCCGTCGCCTGACGCCGGCCGGGGCGGCGCAGACATCGGTCGAATTGCTGCGGGACATGTACGAAGACGGCGAGGTTTGAGCTTCTATCTCGACGCCAGCGCGATCCTGCCGATCCTGGTGGAGGAGGCGGCCAGCGCCACCGTGGACGCGTTCGTGTCGGGATTGGGGGAGCCTCTGGTCGTGAGCGCCTTCGCGGCGGGCGAGACGGCCTCGGCGGTCTCGCGTCTGGTCCGCACGGGACGCGTGAACGCCAATGAGGCCCGCGCCCTGCTCGACAGTTTCGACGCCTGGCGGGCGACGAGCGCGATGCCGGCCCAGCTGGCGCCCTCCGACGTCGAGGTCGCCGACCTCTATGTTCGCCGCTTTGACCTGATGCTGCGCATGCCCGACGCTCTTCACATCGCGATCTGTCGGCGGGAACGGCACGTGCTGGCCACCCTTGATCGGCGCATGGCGGAGGCGGCCCGCGCTTTGGGGGTTGAGGTGCGACACCTAGCATGACCGCGGGCGGCGCTGGTTTGGACTCAGCGGCCTTGCTCAGATCGGCAGGAGAGAATATCTTACCTCTGTCTTACCAAGGGGATCTCGCGTGTCGAAACCTTTGACCACCATGCTGTCCACCAAGGGGCAGGTCATTCTTCCCAAGGTTCTGCGCGACCGGCGCAACTGGGCGCCTGGGGTCTGCCTGCAGGTCGAGGAGACGGAGGATGGGCTTCTTCTCAGGCGAGCGCCGCTGTTCGAGCCGACTTCCATTGAGGAGGTCTTCGCGGTGCTGAAGCGGCCTGGCGCGACGGTCTCGCTCGAGGAGATGGACCAGGCCGTGCTTGCGGAGGCCGCCCGCCGTGCTGGCGATTGACACCAATATCGTCGTCCGCCTGCTGGTCGGCGATCACCCCGACCAGTCGGCCCGGGCGCGGAGCTTGATCGAAAGCCACAGGGTCCTGGCGCCGACGACCGTGGTTCTCGAAAGCGAGTGGGTGCTGCGCGGCGCCTATGGCTTGGCGAAGGCCGACGTCCTGGGCGCCCTGCGCGCCTTCGCCGGCTTGCCGAATGTCACCCTTCAGGAGCCTGAACGGATGGCTGCGGCGTTGAAATGGGCGGAAGGCGGAATGGATTTCGCAGATGCTCTGCACTTGGCCGCCGCCGTCGACTGCGAAGCCTTCGTCACCTTCGACCGGCGGATGGCGCAGGCTAGCGACAGTCTGGACACGCCAGCCGTCCGCGAGCCTTGAGCGGGGCCCGAACCCAAAGAGGGCCGGGCGCCTTGCGGCGTCCGGCCCGTCTCGGGGTTTCGCTCAGCCTGACCTAGTTCTCGTTCAGCCAGGCGACGATTTCCTCGGCCGCCTGTTCGGGCGACAGGGTGGTGGTGTCGACGGTGATCTCGGCGTTCTCGGGCTCCTCATAGGGAGAGTCGATGCCGGTGAAGTTCTTCAACTGGCCGGCCCGGGCCTTGGCGTAGAGGCCCTTCACGTCGCGCTGTTCAGCCACCGCCAGGGGCGTGGCGACATAGACCTCCACGAACTCGCCGTTCTCCATCAGCTCGCGGGCCATTCGGCGTTCGGCCCGGAAGGGGGAGATGAAGGAGACCAGCACGATCAGCCCCGCATCGACCATCAGCTTGGAGACCTCGGCCACCCGGCGGATGTTCTCCACCCGGTCTTCCTCGGTGAAGCCCAGGTCCTTGTTCAGGCCGTGGCGGACATTGTCGCCGTCCAGCAGATAGGTGTGGCGGCCGTCGGCCTGCATGCGTTTTTCTACCAGATTGGCGATGGTCGACTTGCCGGCGCCCGAGAGGCCGGTCAGCCAGACCACCCGGCCCTTCTGGCCCTTCTGGGCGGCGCGGGAGGCCTTGGAGACATCGGTGGCCTGCCAGTGGATGTTCTGGCTGCGGCGCAGCGCGAAGTGCAGCATGCCGGCGCCCACCGTCCGGTTGGAGATCCGGTCGATGAGGATAAAGCCGCCAAGGGTGTGATTGTCCTTGTAGGCGTCGAAGGCGATCGGGGCGTCCAGCGAGATGTTGCAGACGCCGATCTCGTTCAGCTCCAGCCGCTTGGCCGCCAACTGTTCGAGGGTGTTCACATTCACCTTGTACTTGGGCTCGGTGATGCTGGCGCCGACGACGCGGGCCCCGATCTTCATCAGATAGGGGCGGCCCGGCAGCATGCCCTCGTCGTCCATCCAGACGATGGTGCTCTCGAACTGGTCGGCCACCTCCGGCGGCTGGCCGGCGATGGACAGCACATCGCCGCGGCTGACGTCGATCTCATCGGCGAGCGTGATGGTCACCGACTGGCCGGCCACCGCGCGGGGCAGGTCGCCGGTCATGGTGACGATGCGCGCCACGGTGCTTTCGCGGCCCGACGGCAGGGCCTTGACCTTGTCGCCGGGGGCGATGGTCCCGGTGGCGATCAGGCCGGAGAAGCCGCGGAAATCGAGATCCGGGCGGTTCACCCACTGGATCGGCATGCGGAACGGCTTTTCCCGCAGGTCGTCCTCGACATCCAGGGATTCCAGATGCGGCAGCAGGGCCGGCCCCTTGTACCAGGGCGCCTTTTCGCTCGCCTCGGTGATGTTGTCGCCCTTCAGCGCCGACATGGGGATGGCGGTGAAGTTGCGGATGCCGATCTGGGCGGCGAAGTCGTGATATTCGGCCAGGATGGAGTCGAACACCTCCTGGCTCCAGCCCACCAGGTCCATCTTGTTGATCGCCAGGACCACGTGGCGGATGCCCAGCAGGGAGACGAGATAGGAGTGGCGCCGCGTCTGGGTCAGCACGCCCTTGCGGGCGTCGATCAGGATGATGGCCGCGTCCGCCGTCGAGGCGCCGGTGACCATGTTACGGGTGTACTGCTCGTGGCCAGGGGTGTCGGCGACGATGAACTTGCGCGTGTCGGTGGAGAAGAAGCGGTAGGCGACATCGATGGTGATGCCTTGCTCCCGCTCGGCGGCCAGGCCATCCACCAGCAGGGCGAAGTCGATCTCGCCCCCTTGCGTGCCGACCTTCTTGGAGTCGGCCTCCAGGGCGGCCATCTGGTCTTCGAAGATCATCTTCGAATCGTAGAGCAGGCGGCCGATCAGGGTGGACTTGCCGTCGTCCACCGAGCCGCAGGTCAGGAAGCGCAGCAGGCTCTTGTGCTCGTGGGCCTTGAGATAGGCCTCGATGTCTTCGGCGATGAGAGCGGACTGGTGCGACATCAGAAATAGCCTTCTTGCTTCTTCTTCTCCATCGAGGCGGCCTGGTCGTGATCGATCATGCGGCCCTGGCGCTCGGACGTGGTGGTGAGCAGCATTTCCTGGATGATTTCCGGCAGGGTGGCCGCGGTGCTCTCCACCGCGCCGGTCAGCGGGTAGCAGCCGAGCGTGCGGAACCGCACCGACTTCATCATCGGGGTCTCGCCGGGACGCAGGGGCATGCGGTCGTCATCGACCATGATCAGGGCGCCGTCGCGCTCCACCACCGGCCGTTCGGCCGAGAAGTAGAGGGGCACGATGGGGATGTTCTCCAGGTGGATGTATTGCCAGATGTCCAGCTCGGTCCAGTTGGAGATCGGGAAGACCCGGATGCTTTCACCCTTGGCCTTGCGGGCGTTGTAGAGGTTCCAGAGTTCGGGACGCTGGTTCTTGGGGTCCCAGCGGTGCTGGGCCGAGCGGAAGGAGAAGACGCGCTCCTTGGCGCGGGACTTTTCCTCATCGCGCCGGGCGCCGCCGAAGGCCGCGTCGAAGCCGTACTTGTCCATGGCCTGCTTCAGGCCCTCGGTCTTCCACATGTCGGTGTGCAGGGCCGAGCCGTGGTCGAAGGGGTTGATGCCCCGCTCCACGGCTTCCGGATTCTTGTGCACGATCAGATCGAAGCCGAGCTTCTTGGCCATCGCCTCGCGCATCTCGTACATGGCCCGGAACTTCCAGGTCGTGTCCACGTGCATCAGGGGGAAGGGGGGCTTGGACGGGTAGAAGGCCTTGGCCGCCAGGTGAAGCATCACCGCGGAGTCCTTGCCGATCGAGTACAGCATCACCGGGCGCTCGGCCTCGGCGACCACCTCCCGCATGATGTGAATGCTCTCCGCCTCCAGACGTTGAAGGTGGGTGAGGGTCTGGCTCGACAGCGCCGCGTTGCTCTGGCTATCGGCTAGGCGCACATCCATAACAGTCGAACCTTGCATAGGAATTCTGGGTCCAAGACGACGGCGCAACGCCGTTGAGATGCCGCTATCGTAGACGACGGCCCGTGACCCTCCTGACTTTGAGTTAGGCGAGCAGGGGCAGCGAGGCAACCGCTCCAGGCGTCGCCGCGTCCCACAAGATATCGGACCGCGTGTAGTTTTTCTGAGATCGCTGGCGCGTCGCCGTGACCCTGGAGGCCGGTGGTTTGCGTCCCCGCCCGATAAGGCGCGATGCCGATGTGAGCCATCGCCACACGCTGCAGACGCCTTCAGGCTATCTGCCCCGCCTGATCTCGGCGCTCGTTCGCCGCCTCCGCAAGGCCCAGCGCCTGTTCGATCCCACCGAGCAAGCGCTCCGGGGTGATCGGCTTGGACAGGTGCAGGTCGGCGCCGGCCTGCGCGGCCTGCTGGCGGTGGTGCTCCATCGCATTGGCGCTGAGCATGGCGATGGGGGTTCGGCCGCGATGGGGTTCAGCGCGCTCGGCCTTACGGATTTCGGCGATGGCGGTCAGACCGTCCATGACCGGCATCTGCATGTCCATCAGCACCAGGTCGAACCCGCCCTGGCGCCAGGCCTCAACCCCCAGGGCGCCGTTGTCGGCCAGGGTCAGGTCGATGTCGAAAGGCGCCAGGATCATCTGGACCACCCGCTGGTTGGTCGGGTTGTCCTCGACCAGCAGGATTTTCAGGCTCGCCTGGACCTCGGCGGGCGCGGCGTCGGGCGTCGTCTCCGCTGGGAGATCGAAGGCCTCAAGTTGCGGCAGGGGCAGGGTGGCGTCGAACTGGCTGCCTTCGCCCGGACGTGAGCGGGCGGTGATTGTGCCGCCCATGAGGTCGACCAGAGCCTTGGTGATCGACAGGCCAAGGCCGGTTCCGCCGAAGCGACGGGTGATGCCGGAATCGGCCTGCTGGAAGCGGCGGAACAGGGTGTCGCCCACCTCCTCGTCGAACCCGACGCCTGTATCGGTCACCTGCAACGCCAGCTGACCGTCGAGGGTGCGGGCCAGGGCCAGGCGAACCTCGCCTTGCTCGGTGAACTTGATGGCGTTGGCGGTGAGATTCCCGAGGATCTGCTTGAGCCGGACGGAGTCGCCCAGATAGCGGCCTTGGACCCCCTCGGCGCAGTCCAGATGGAAGTCGATTCCCTTTTCGCGGGCGCGCAGCCGGGCCATGTCGATCACCCCGCCGATCTCGCCCGTGAGGTCGAAGGGCCTGACCTCCAGGGTCAGGCCGCCGGCCTGCACCTTGGACAGGTCGAGGATGTCGGACACCAGGCGCTCCAGCATGGCGCCCGAGGACTGAATGATCTCGACCATCTCCACCTGCTCCGGCGTCAGGGCCGTGCGGCCCAGGACACCGGCCACGGCGATCACCCCATTGAGCGGCGTGCGGATTTCGTGGCTGACATTGGCCAGGAAGTCGGCCTTGACCTGCACCGCCTCCTGGGCGGCCTGGCGGGCCTTGGGCACCTCGGCCTCATAGGCGCGCTTGCTGACCGCTCGCCACAGGGCGATGCGGATGTCGCCGGGCTGACCGGCGGCGTCAGGCGGCTGGACGGCGTTGAGCATGACCGGCACCCGGACGCCGTCGGTGCGGATGATGTCGAGGGCCAGTTCTTCCAGGCGGCCGGCCAGGGCCAGCTCCTGCTGCAGGCGGGTCTGCAGGAAGATGCGGCCGGCGACGCTGAGCAGGCGAGGGAGCTTCATCCCGCCGTCCAGGTCGGCCTGGGTCGCGCCGATCAGGTCCAGGAAATAGGCGTTGGCCGCCAGGATTTCGAAGTCGGCGCTAAGGTGGAGCAGGCCGCAAGGCAGGAGATCGAGAAGGTCGCCGGCGCCGGCCACGGGGGTTGGAGCTGTCACGGGGTCAGGCGGCCCGGCGGCCGCCCTGGTCGGCGACAAAGGCCTTGATGGCGCTGATCACGTCAGCCGGCGCGCTCATGTGCGGGCAGTGGCCGCTGGCGTTCAGGATGTGGCGCTGGCTGCCGACGATCGCCCCCTGGACGTAGGCGCCGACCTCGGCGGGGGCCAGGGCGTCGTCGCTGCACTCGATCAGCAGGGTCGGCGTGGTCACCTTGCGATAGTCGGCCCGGTGGTCAGAGCGGAAGGTGACGTTGGCGAAGGCCTTGGCGATGTCCGGATCGGCCCGGCAGACGCTGTCGCGCCATTCGTCCTGCAGGTCCGAGCCATTCTGTTGGCCGATGACCACGGGCGCCATCAGGGCCGACCAGTCCAGATGGTTCTTGTCCATCAAATCCAGGAGTTCGTCGATATCGGCCTCATCGAAGCCGCCCACATAGGTGTCGGTGTTGGCGTAGCGCGGCGACGGGCAGACCAGGACAAGGGCCGAGAACAGGTCCGGGCGGGCGACGGCGGCCAGCACGCCGATGGTGGCGCTGACCGAATGGCCGACAAAAATGACGTCCTTCAGACCCTGGCTGTCGCAGATCTCGATGACATCGGCGGCGTAGCCATGGAGGGTGGCGTACTTTTCCGGCTCATAGGCGCTGGCGTCCGAAAGCCCGGCGCCCACATGGTCGAACAGGCCGACGACGCCCTGCTGGTCGAAGGCGTGGGCCACGTGGCGCCACATGTTCTGGTCGCAGCCAAAGCCATGGGCGAACAGGAAGGTGGCCGGACCCCGCCCACGAAAGGTCACGTTGTTTCGGGCGACGATGTCCATACCCTTCTCCTAGGCTCGGCGGCACCTTTGCTGCATCGCACCTAACAAAGGTTGAAATATCTAGACATTTCGGCGTTCTGTGATTTCGCCTGCACTGGGATTGGCGTCCGAAAACCGCTGGCGCGACGGACTGCATGTCCGAAAACCGCGAGACAGGGGGGCGCGTCGGCGCGATGCTCGCCGCCATGGATCTGGACGATGACGCCTGCTACCGCGCCTTTTCGATGCGCGACGCCCGCCTGGACGGGAAGATCTTCGTCGGCGTGCGCTCGACCGGGGTCTATTGCCGGCCGATCTGCCCGGCGCGGACGCCCCTGCGGCGCAATGTGAGCTTCTACCCTTCGGCCGCCGCCGCCCAGGAGGCGGGGTTTCGGCCCTGTCTGCGCTGCCGGCCCGAGACGTCGCCGGACCTTGGCGCCTGGCGGGGCGCGTCCAACACGGTGGCCCGCGCCCTGGCCTTGATCGAGGACGGCGCCTTGGACGAGGGCGATGTGGAGGCCCTGGGCGATCGCCTGGGGGTCGGCGCCCGCCAGCTCAGGCGCCTGTTCAAGAGCCATCTCGGCGCCTCTCCCGTGGCCGTAGCCCAGACCCGACGAGTGCTGCTGGCCAAACAGCTGATCCATGACACCGCCCTGCCTATGGGCGAGGTGGCGCTGGCGGCGGGCTTTGGCAGCGTGCGGCGGTTCAATGAGACCTTCCAGCAACTGTTCGCCCGGCCCCCCGGCGACCTGCGTCGCGCCCGGCGGGCCGAAGTCAGCGGAGTAGGCGGCGGGACGGTCACCCTGCGATTGGCCTACCGGGCGCCCTATGACTGGGCCGCCATGCTGGACTTCCTGGCGCTTCGCGCGGTTCCCGGCGTCGAGCAGGTGATCGACGGGCGCTACGAGCGGACCTTGCGCGTCGGCGCCGATGTGGGGCGGGTGAGCGTCGCCCTGGGGGCGGGCGAGACCCTGGAGGTGCGGACGCAGTTTCCGCGGCTGCAGGTGCTGCCGCAGGTCATCGCCCGGGTGCGCCGGGTGTTCGACCTGGGCGCCGATCCGAGTCAGGTGAACGCTCACCTGTCCTGCGACCCGGCGCTGGCGCCCCTGGTGGCGCAGCGGCCGGGGCTGAGGGCGCCTGGCGCCTGGGACGGGTTCGAGCTGGCGGTGCGCGCGGTGCTCGGCCAGCAGATCACGGTGGTCGGCGCCAGGAAAGAATGGAAGAGCGGCGGTTCGGGAACGAGGGTAGGTCTGGGTGGGCGTCGGAGCCACGAAACACAAACAGCAACACACAAGACACTCAAGCGACGCAGAACGGATAATC
>CALEOQ010000186.1 GCA_937910255.1 uncultured Caulobacteraceae bacterium
CGGCCAGCAGGGCGGCGCCCAGTTCCCGGCGGAATCGGCCCCGGGCGCCGACACCTTCGAACAGGCCCAGGCGCTGGCCGGACTTCACCTGCGCCTCGGCGAACCGGAAGATGGCGGCGGGCAGATCGGTGTCGCCGTCGGCCCAGTCGAGCCAGGCCTCGACCTGGGCGTTGGGCCAGGCGGACGGCGCGGCGACTTCGACCACGTCGCCTCTACGCTCCAGCGTGCGCCGCTCCACCCTGCCGCTCTCCAGACTCATCTCAGACTCCCTTGGGCGCAGCCTAGAAAGCGCCTGTCAGGCCGGCAATAGATGTTGGGTGCGACAATGGGTTCATCCCCAAGATGTTGAGGCCTGCGGGGCGCTGGACGATCCGGGGGCGGGGACCTATAGTCCGCGCGAAATTCCTGCCAGCCGGGTCAGTCCAACGTGTTCAAAGCGATCTTCACCTGGTGGAACGGCGCCGCGCTCGGCGCCCGCTTCCACATCGGCCGCCGCGGCGTCTTCGTGGGCCAGGACGACTATGGCAATCGGTATTACGAGGCCAAGGACACCTCGGACTCCTACGACGGCCGCAAGCGCCGCTGGGTGATCTTCTCGGGCTATGCCGAGGCGTCCAAGGTTCCGGCCGAATGGCACGGCTGGCTGCACTACACCTTCGATGAGTCACCTGTGACGGCGCCCCTGCTGCGCCAGCCCTGGGAAAAGGACCATCGCCCCAATCTGACGGGCACCATCCACGCCTACCGTCCGCAGGGCTCCCTGGCCCGGGGCGGCGAGCGTCAGAAGGCGACGGGGGACTACCTGCCCTGGACGCCGGAATAGGCATCGGCCGATGCGCCGCTCGCGCGCCCTGATCCTCAGCCTGGGCCTGGCTGGCCTCGCCGCCGGCGCCGTGGTCGCCCAGACGGCGCCGGAACCGCCCGCCGCCCAGCCCCAAGCTTCGCCGCCGGCGCCGCAGGTCGCGCCTGCGCCTATTCCAGACCTCCCCGATGTGGCTCCCCCGCCTGAGCCGGCGCCGGAGATCGAGGAGGCGCCGGAAGAAGCGCAGGCGGCCCGTGAGCCGGAGCCGGAGCCGGAACCCAAGCCGCCCCTGAAGCGGGCGCGCTATGACGTCGCCATCATCCAGGCCCTGGACAAGGTCAGCGCCGAGACCATCCGGTTCGAAGCGCCTGTGGGCCAGCCTATCCGCTACAAGAGCTTGGTCTTCACGGTGCGGGCCTGCGAACTGGCCGCGCCCGACGAGGCCGCCCCGGACGCCATCGCCTACATCACCATCGAGTCTCAGCCGCGCCAGCGGGCGGGCTTGCCGACGCCGCCGCCCCGGCAGGTCTATCGCGGGTGGATGTATGCGGCTTCACCGGCGCTGCATCCGCTGGAGCATCCGGTCTATGACGCCTGGCTGATCACCTGCAGGGCCTCGGCGCCGGCCAGCGGCGGCTGATCCCCAAAGTCTGCGGGCTCACCTAAGGCCAGGGCGAGCCGTCGGTGATAGTCGGCGCGCGGGACCTCTTCGGCGGCGAACTGGGTCAGGTGATCGGTGATGAACTGGGCGTCCAGCAGGCGGTAGCCGCCGGCGATCAGGCGGGCGACCAGGTGCACAAGGGCGACCTTCGAGGCGTCGGTCGCCCGGGAGAACATGCTCTCGCCGAAGAAGGCGCCCCCCAGGGACACCCCGTAGAGTCCGCCGACCAGGACGCCGTCACGCCAGCACTCGACGCTGTGGGCGCAGCCCATGGCGTGAAGCTCGGAATAGAGGTCCTGGATGACCGGGTTGATCCAGGTTTCGGGCCGGTCTGGCGCGGCCTCCGCACACAGCGCCACCACGGTGTCGAAGGCGGTGTCGAACCGGATCTCGAACGGATCGGATCGCACCGTCCGCGCCAACCGCCGGGGTACGTGAAAGGCGTCCAGCGGCAGGACGCCGCGATGCTCCGGATCGACCAGGAAGATGCGGTCGTCCTCCCGGGCGTCGGCCATGGGAAAGACGCCGCGGGTGTAGCAGGCCAGCAGTTGCAGCGGGCCGAAGGCTTCCATGGCCTCAGGCTTCGTCAGCCTGGGCCTTGATCCACTTTTCCAGCCAATGGATGTTGTAGTCGCCGGCGATGATGTCGGGCTGCAGCATCAGGTCCTGGAAGAGCGGGATGGTGGTGTCGACCCCGCCGACCACCATCTCGCCCAGGCAGCGATTGACCCGGGCCAGGCATTCCTCGCGGTCGCGGCCGTGGACGATCAGCTTGCCGATCAGGCTGTCATAATAGGGCGGGATGACGTAGCCGGCATAGACCGCTGAATCCAGGCGAACGCCCAGGCCGCCCGGAGCGTGGAAATCCGTCACCTTGCCCGGCGACGGCGTGAAGGTCCGCGCATTCTCGGCGTTGATCCGGCACTCGATGGCGTGGCCTTCGAAGACCACCTGCTCCTGGGTGAAGGACAACGGCAGGCCTGCGGCGATGCGGATCTGTTCACGCACCAGGTCGATGCCGGTGATGGCCTCGGTGACCGGATGCTCCACCTGCAGGCGGGTGTTCATCTCGATGAAGAAGAACTCGCCGTTCTCGTAAAGGAACTCGATGGTGCCGACGCCGAGATAGCCGATGGCCTTGATCGCATCGACTACCACCTTGCCGATCTTGGCCCGGGCCGCGGCGTCAATGGCCGGTGAAGGGGCTTCTTCCAGCACCTTCTGGTGGCGGCGCTGCAGGGAGCAGTCCCGTTCGCCCAGGTGGCAGACATTGCCGAAGGCGTCGGCGATGACCTGGATTTCGATATGCCGGGGCTTCTGGAGGTAGCGCTCCATATAGACGGCGCCGTCGCCGAACGCCGCCTGGGCCTCGGATCGGGCGGTGCTGACGGCTTCGGCCAGACTTTCGCGATCCAGGGCCACCTTCATGCCGCGCCCGCCACCGCCGGCGGCGGCCTTGATAAGCACAGGGAAGCCGATCTCGTCGGCGGCGGCCAGGGCTTCCTCTTCGGTGGTCAGCGCACCGGCCGAGCCGGGGACCACGGGGATGCCGGCCTTCATCACCGCCTGCTTGGCGGTGATCTTGTCGCCCATCATCTGGATGTGCTCGGGCTTGGGCCCGATGAAGGTGAAGCCGTGGGCGCCGACGATGTCGGCGAAGCGGGCGTTCTCCGACAGGAAGCCGTAGCCCGGATGGATGGCCTGGGCGCCGGTGATCTCGGCCGCGGCGATGATGGCGGGGATGTTGAGATAGCTCTTGGCGGCCGAGGCCGGGCCGATGCAGACGCTCTCATCGGCCAGGCGCACCCACATGGCGCCAGAATCGGCTTCGGAGTGAACGGCCACGGTGGAGATGCCCATCTCCTTGCAGGCCCGGTGAACGCGAAGGGCGATCTCGCCCCGGTTGGCGATCAGGATTTTCTCGAACATCGATCTACTCGATGATGACGAGCGGCTCGCCGAACTCGACGGGCTGGGCGTCAGTCACCATGATCGCGACCACCTTGCCGGCGCGGGGCGCGGGGATCGGGTTCATGGTCTTCATGGCTTCGATGATCATCAGGGTCTGGCCGGCCGCGACCGTGTCGCCGACCTTGATGAAGCTGGCGGCGCCGGGCTGCGGCGGCAGCTAGACCGTGCCGACCATCGGAGGGTTCACGGCGTCGCCGGGGGCGCGGGGCGGCCGGGCGGGCGGCCGGCCGC
>CALEOQ010000187.1 GCA_937910255.1 uncultured Caulobacteraceae bacterium
GGTTGTATGTTTTTTTTTTTTTTTTTTGTTTTCAAGCAGAAGACGGCATACGAGATTACGACGTGACTGGAGTTCAGACGTGTGCTCTTCCGATCTCATGGATGGGACGCTCGCCGCCGTGGGTCACCGGGACGATGAACGGCGCGGGGCTCTCGATCACGAAACGGCGGATGCCCTTTGCGATCCGGGCCAGGGTCTTGTCGGCCAGGGCCTTCTTGCGGTCGAAGATCGAGGGCGTCGGGATCGACCAGTCCAGGATCTCGGCGGCCGCGCGCCAGGGCTTCAGGTCGCGGCCGAACAGGTCGCCCTTGGCCAGGGTCGCCCGGCTGGCATGGCTGGGCGCGGGCCAGACGATCCGCTCGCCATCATTGCGGGCGATCAGGAACAGCCGCTTGCGCGTCGTCGGCGCCCCATAGTCGGCCGCCGTCAGCTCCCGCCACTCGACGCGGTAACCCAGGGCCTCCAGGCGCGACACCCAGCGGCGGAAATCGAGCCCTTTGCGGTCGGGGCACGGCTTGCCGTCCTCCAGCACCGGTCCCCAGTCCTGGAACTCTTCCACATTCTCCAGGTGGATCAGACGCGGGCGGACCTTCTCGGCCCAGATCAGGCCCACATCGGCCAGGCTGCGGATGCCCTTCTCCACCGGCCTGCCGCCGCGGGCCTTGGAGAAGTGCGTGCAGTCCGGGCTCATCCACAGCAGGCCGACGGGGCGCAGGACCCCGCCGAAGGTGCAGGCCTCCACCGGGTCCACCTCGCGCACGTCGCAGGTGTAGTGCCGCGTCGTCGGGTGATTGGCCTCATGCACCCCGATGGCCGTGGGGTTGTGGTTCACCGCCACGTCCGGGTGACGCCCGGTGGCGTTCAGGATGGCGGTTGAGGCCCCGCCACCACCGGCGAACAGGTCCACGATCAGCTCGGCTTGCGCCAGCGGCGCGCCCATCATCGGCGGCATGATCACCGCCCCCCAAAGCGCGGGGCGCGCTTATCGTCAAAATTGTAGGACGCCTTCCCCGGCGCGATGCCCAGGCGACGGTCCAGGTTCTCACGGGCCTGCTGGCCGCCCTTGGGGTGGGCCATCTGGGCGTGGGCCGGGCAATAGGGCGGCTCATCCTGACCCAGCCCGGGGGCCGGCGCGCCGCAGAACAACGTCTCGTCCATGCGCCCGGGGATGTCCGGCGTCAGCGACAGCGGCCAGCGGCACTGGTGGCCGTTCAGATCCCGCAGCTGCGCCGGCCGCATGCCCGGAAGGTCCTCCGGTCCCATCTTGGGCAGCGGCTTGGCCTCTGTGCTGGGCCCGGCCCGCCAGACGTGGTTCTGGCCAGGCGCGGCCTTTTGGCTGGCGTTCAGCAACAGTCTCACCGGCTTCGCCGCCGGAACCCGGGGCGCGGGGCCACGCTTGGCCTTGACGTGGACCGGCGCATTGTCGCTGGCCTTCAGCCCCATCCGGTTGCACTTGCCGATGACGGCGTTCTTGCTGACGCCGCCCAGCCGCCGGGCGATCTCCCTCGGCGGCATGCCCAGGGCGAACAGCGTCTTCAGCTGCGCGACCCGCGCGTCCGTCCAGCCGCCATGGCGACCGTTCGGCGCTTCATCTCCGACGCCGACAGAGGCGTCGTCCTGGTGGCTGGCCATGCCGCCCCCCTTCCCCGTGGTTGACTGAAGGCGCCGAAAAGGACCGACGCCGGAGTTCTCGATGTGCTTTTGGGCGCCCGCCGTTCTGCCGCGGCGGTGCGCAACCGCCGTCAGTTGGGCGCGGCCATCTGGGGCCATGACTTGACAGCCCGGGTTCGCGCCGTGACCCTGGCGGGCAACAAACAACGAGACCCGGAGAACGGGCGATGACGACGCGCGACGGCTGCGCCCCCACCGACCATGTGTTGAATGCGACGCCTCATGGCGCGCCCCGTAGGTTCACGGGCCGAGCGAGGTCGCCCCCTCGCCCGGCCCTCACATCGGCAAGCAGCACGGGAGACCTGCCGACATGGATGCGAAGATCGAACGCGATCTGCGCGAGCGGATTGAAGACCTTGAGCAGGACGTGGCTGTTTTGCGGCAGGTCCTTCGTCAGGCGCTGGGCGACCACCACGCCGTCGGCGGCGACGCTTGGCGCGCCATCCTGCTCGACGCCTTGGACCGCACGCCCGATCTCCGGGCCGCGACTCGCAAGCGCTTCCAGACGATTGCGGCCTATGAGGGCGACGTGTCTCAGTAGGCTACAGGTCACGCCACACCTCCGGTGCGCCGTCGTCGAGCCAGGCCTGCAGATCTTTCGCGTTGGCCGGCTCGAGCGCGCCATCGGCGGCCTGGACGCAGACGCCGACGGCTCCGGTCCTCAGGCGCACATGGATCACAGGCCGCGGAGCTTCGGCTCCCTCGTCCTCCGGGGAGCTGCCTTCGATCCGGGCGCGGATCTCGTCCGCCGTCGGCGCGCGGGTCAGGCCCTGCGCGGTCCGAACAGCCGTCACGCTTGCCGCTACCCGGCCGGCGGACTTGAAGTCGTAAATCCTGATGGGCGCCGACCGGGTTTGGGGGGGCGCGCTCATGAGGCCATGGCCTCTTCGGTCGGTAGCCGGTCAGGAAAGCGCCGGCGCTCTGCG
Organism: uncultured Caulobacteraceae bacterium; assembly: GCA_937910255.1. Taxonomy (GTDB): domain Bacteria; phylum Pseudomonadota; class Alphaproteobacteria; order Caulobacterales; family Caulobacteraceae; genus Phenylobacterium. The sequence goes on from CALEOQ010000187.1 coordinate 2,598, forward strand.
GCTAAGGCGAGCTCTTCCAGGGTCGCGACACCGCAATCCGCAAGGGCGGACCAGTACTCGCCTGGGATCGAACCTGAGCCCCCCGCCCTCTTCGGCCAGGACCGCACGGTCTCGTCTGGCAGGACGATGCCTGCCTTTTCCAGCTTGCGGCGCACTTCGGTGACGCCGCCTGCGCGCTCGATAATGTCGGAGTGAGTGGCCATGTTGGCTAGATCGTGCGCATCGCACGACGCTTCGTCAAGCCTTGATCGTGCCCCCTGCACGACAGATTCGTTTAGGCGTCGTGCAATGAGCACGCCCGGCGCCCGACTTCGTAAAGCCCGCAAAGATGCGGGATTCAGCACCGCGACCGATGCAGCCAAGGCGCTCGGGCTCAGCCGCGATACCTATCTGCAGCACGAGAACGGCAACCGCGACTACGATGATGGGAGCGCCCAGCTCTATGCCCGGCGCTTCAAAACCACGCCGGAGTGGCTCAGGTTCGGAAGAGCCGGTCCGGAAACAGCCCCTAGAATCCCGGTGTTGGGATTTGCCGGGGCCAACCCCGATGGCACCGTACTTTTCGCCCATGGCCAGGCGTCTCACGACAGCGTCCCGCCACCGCCGAATGGCTCGCTGACCGCTAGGGCGCTGGAGGTCCGCGGGCATTCGATGCCGTTCTTTGCGGAGGACGGGGCGATCCTATACTTTGACTATCAGCGTCCCTCGCCCTCCAGCGAACTCCTCGGCCATGTTGTGGTGGTCGAATTGGATACCGGCGAGGTCCTGGTTAAGCGGCTGCTTAAGGGCTCTCGAAAGAATGTCTTTGACCTGGAGTCGATCGCGGGCCCGACGCGCCGTGACGCCCGGCTTAACTGGGTCGCTCAAATCGTTTGCGTTATCCCACCGCTTGAAGCAAGGCGGCTAATTCAGAGGGCTACGCACACGGCGTAGGAGGCCAAGATGGCGGGATTGCGGGACCGTTTCGCTGTGATGTTTGCCACCGGACTCCTGGCTTCGTGTGGCGGTGACGCCCGGGAAGAGGCGTTCGCGCTCTACGACCAACCGCCTCCTCGCGAGTGGCGCGGCTATGCCGCTGAAGTCCAACCTGCACTGGAGTCGGCCGCCCAGGTTTGGTTCGCAGACCCCGGAGCCAAAGCGAGGCCCACCGGTCTCATGCGGCTCGGCGGAATCTGTGGCGTGGCGGTGACGAAGTGGGGGCGTTGGATTGTGCGCTTGGACGGTGAGAAGATGACCGCCGAACATTGGGACGACGTCAGCACCCGCGGCTCTAGCGCCCAGTGTGAGCCGTTCCAGACGATTGGTGAGCACGACCTCGTCGCTCGGCGCACGCCAAAGCCCACGGACTTGGCGAAGATCGACGAGCCCGGCCCGCCCGCAAAGTGGGGCTATACAAGCGTGGCGTCTATAATGGGCGACATTCGGCAGCGGCGACAGGATGCGGAGGAGGCTTCTTATAGTGGCCTGACCGCGATGAAGGCGTCGCTTCGCAACCCCAAGACAGCTGAGATCACAGAAAGGCGTTTCGGGCCAAACGGCGCGATCTGCGGCTACGTCAATGGCGAAAATGGATTTGGCGGGATGACCGGACCACAACGTTTTGTCGCTCAGGGCCCGACCTTCACTCTGGAGGAGCAAGTGGGGACCGCCGCAATGAATCGGATCTGGCTCCAGAACTGCCCATAATAATTCGGGTCGTGCGATAGGCACGATTTGTGCTTGACGAACTGTCGTGCGATGCGCACGATCCACTCGCCACTGAGGGATCGAGATGCACGCCGCTCACAGCCAACCGCTTCCAGAATACGACGCCTGGCGCGTCGATCTAGGCCATCCGGTCATGCGCGGGGCCCGGTCCCGCGCCGAGGTCATGGTTCAGGCCGCCGCCCTGATCTGCGCCACCGGCGTCGGTTACCAGCACATGGGCCGGGGGCCCGACCTGTTTGACGAGATCGGTCTGGTGCGCGCCTGCGTCCAGGCCGCCGTCGACTGGGCCGCCGCGGCGGCGGGCGCCCATGAAGGTATCCTGGCCCAGCCCCAGCCCATCAGCGACCTCGCCGGCTATGGCGCCGAACAGGCCCGCTACGATCCGACCCCGTTCGAGGGGCTGGTCTTGGCCTGGGGCCTGCGCCTGGTCGCCACCGCCGCCGACACCAACCTGCAGAAGGCCGCCCAGCCGGGCGATGTCTTCCTCTGCACCGGCCGCGGCCCCGCCCTGGGCGTCGTCGTCTCCCCCTGGCGGGAGACCGCGGCCTATCCCCACTACGAGGCGCCGGCCGTGGCCGCCGTCCACACCCCCAATCCCCCGCGCATCGTCCGCCGCTCGGTGATGAACCACATGCCCGTGGCCCTCTACCGGTTCGCCGACGAGGCGGTCGCGCTCGTCCCGACCCCGGCCAAGGCGGCCGGGCTCCGCGCCCTGATGGAGGCCTGATCCATGTCCCGAACCGAAATCCTTCGGCCCGGCTTCGGCGCCCGCGATGGCGCGGCGACCTCCCCCCGCGCCGCCATCGCCCGCTCCCAGGCCCTCCAGGCCCAGGTGGAGGCCGCCGGCCGCGAGGCCGCTCTGGCCTGGCTGGCCTCCCTTCGCGAGGTCGCCGCCGAGGGCGCCGAGCTGGTCGCCCTTCCCGGCGTCGATCTCGACCTGCGGGAACGGGCCCGCAGCCTGGTCGCCGACATCGACCGCCAGCTGGCCGCCATCGACCGGAGGGCGGGCCTGTGACCCTGCGCCCGGTCCCCGATCTTCCGACGCCCCAGCACCAGCTGACGCCGTCGCAGCTGGACGCCCTGGTGGCGCACCTGCGCCAGCTGATCGAAGGAGCGCGCTGATGCCTGTTGGGCAGATTTCCGTGTTTATCGACGCCGATGAAGTTCTCGACGAGCTGTCCGACGAGGACCTGCTCGCCGAGCTCAAAAGCCGCAACCTTGATCCACTCTCCGCGATGGGCCTCGGCGAGCGAGACCTCGCCGAGGTGAAGCGGGCGGTCCTTCTCGACGACGGACGCCGGCTGGTCGATTTGCTCCGGCCGTTCTTCAGCCAGGGCGTGTTGGCCGCTTGGCCGACCCAGCGTGATCCCTCGACGGGGAGGCCGCTGATATGAACGCCGCCCCCATGATCCGCCTCGCCACCGTCGGCGGCCGCGTCCAGCTGGACCTCGCCGACGTCGAGCGCTGGCACCTGACCGAGTTCGCCACGTGGCCGATCGGAAGAGCACACGTCTGAACTCCAATCACGTCGCAACCTCGTCTGCCGTCCTCTGCTTTCAAAAACAAATGCACACCAAACACCAACCATCATAC
>CALEOQ010000188.1 GCA_937910255.1 uncultured Caulobacteraceae bacterium
GGGGGAGGATAAGGGTGTAGTGAGAGAGAGTGTGGTGATGGGTTGATTTTTGGTGTGGGGATGCGGCGCCAACGGAGATCTACACTCTGGTCCTGCGCGACGCTGTTCTGGTCTCGATCCCAGGGGTCTGCGCCGGGTCGGGCCGGCGCCAGTCGGGGCCTGGGGAGGCCGTGGCGGGGAGAGGCAGGGGGGCGGCGATCAGGCCGGCGATGAGGGGGAGCGTCATGTCCAGTCCTTGGCGTTGCGCAGGCGGATGCCGCTGGCGTGCAGGCTGGTGTCCCACACCGGCCGCAGATGGGTCAGGGTTTCGGTGAGGCGCAGCTCGACGCCGGCCTCGCGCAGGACGGCGGGCAGGTCGGTCAGGACATCGCGCGCCAGGGGGGTCACGGCGTCACGGGCCACCCACATGCCGGCGTCCTCCAGGCTCTCGAAGGGCTCGACCGGCAGGACGTAGCGATAGAGGGTTTCGGCCCGCAGCCGCGCCAGCCAGTCCCACTCCACATAGGCGATCGCCTGGGCCGGGCTGCCGCCGAACCAGGCCGCCCGATCCTCAGCCGTGCTGGCCTCCGTCGCCCAGAGCAGGATGCGCGGGCAGTCGCGGGGGAACAGGTACATGGCCTGGCGGGCGGCTTCGATGGCCCAGACCAGGGGGCCGTTCAGCCAGTCCCGGCCCGGCCCCCGCTCGGACGGAACGCGGACGGGGCGGGGCTCGAACACCGCAATGCCCGGATCGTCGCTGAAGTGGTAGAGCTGCATGGCGCTGCGATAGCGCCCGATCATGACACCCTGCGCAAGGCCGGGGCGCCGTCATCTTTGGCCCGGCCGCGGCCTTGCTTCACATTGCCCCGACTGTGCTTTCCCTGTAATCGGCGCCCGTTCCCTGATCACCGCCTGCGATCATCGGCGCCCAACGCGAAGAGAAACCCTCCCGCCATGACCGAGCTTTACGACGTCGCCGCCATCGGCAACGCCATTGTCGACGTGATCGCCCCGGCCGCCGAGGCGTTCCTCGACACCGAAGGCCTGTCCAAGGGCGCGATGATGCTGATCGACGAGGCGCGCGGGGTCGATCTCTACAGCCGCATGGCGCCGGGCGTGGAAACCTCCGGCGGCTCGGCCGGCAACACCGTGGCCGGCGTCGCCAGCTTCGGCGGCCGGGCGGCCTATCTGGGCAAGGTGGCCAAGGACCAGCTGGGCGACGTCTTCGCCCACGATATGCGCGCCCAGGGGGTCCGGTTCGACGTGGCGCCGCTGGGCGCCGGTCCGGCCACCGCCCGCTGCCTGATCAATGTGACGCCCGACGGCCAGCGCACCATGTGCACCTATCTGGGCGCCTCGACCGAGCTCACCGCCGACGACGTGGACCCGGCCATCGTCGAGGCCTCCAAGATCGTCTATCTGGAAGGCTATCTGTTCGATCCCTTCGAGGCCCGCCGCGCCTTCGCCAAGGCCGCCGGCCTGGCCCGGGCCAATGGCCGCAAGATCGCCCTGACCCTCTCGGACGCCTTCGTGGTCGAACGCCACCGCGGCGCCCTGATGGAGTTCATCGACAGCCAGGTGGACGTCGTCTTCGCCAATGAGGCCGAGGTCTGCGCCCTGTTCGAAACCGCCGACTTCGACGCGGCGGTGAACGCCCTGGCCGCCCGCACCGCCATCGCCGCGGTGACCCGCAGCGAAAAGGGCTCGGTCATCGCCGCCGGAGAGGCCCGTCACGAAATCTGGGCGGCGGCTGTGGACAAGGTGGTCGACACCACCGGCGCGGGGGATCAATACGCCGCCGGCTTCCTATATGGATTGGCGTATGATCGCTCGCTGGCGGTCTGCGGTCAGCTCGGCGCCCTGGCGGCGGCCGAGGTGATCTCCCATTACGGCCCGCGGCCGCAGGTCTCGCTCAAGGACCTGGCCGCTTCGAGAGGACTTTAGAGCCCATGGCGCGCACGGCCGAGGTGGTCCGCAACACCAAGGAAACCCAGATCACGATCAGCGTCGATCTGGACGGGACCGGCGTGTCCGACGTCGAGACCGGCGTCGGCTTCTTCGACCACATGCTCGACGCCTTCGCCCGCCACGGGGGCATCGACCTGAAGGTCCGCACCCAGGGCGACCTGCACATCGACGCCCACCACACGGTGGAGGACACCGGCATCGTGCTGGGCCAGGCGATCCACAAGGCCCTGGACGGGTTCAAGGGCATCCGCCGGTTTGGCGACGCCTATATCCCCATGGACGAGACCCTGACCCGCTGCGCCCTGGACCTCTCCAACCGGCCCTATCTGATCTGGAAGGTGGGCTTCCGCACGCCGAAGATCGGCGAGATGGACACCGAGCTGTTCAAGGAATTCCACCACGCCTTCGCCATGAACTGCGGCGCCTGCGTGCACCTGGAGACCCTGTACGGCGAGAACAGCCACCATATCGCCGAGAGCGGGTTCAAGGCCTTGGCCCGAGCCCTGCGCACGGCCATCGAGATCGACCCCAAGACGGGCGGCCAGGCCCCCTCCACAAAGGGCGTGCTCTAGGGCGCCCCAAGGGTCTAAGGAACCGCTATGCAGACCGTCGCCCTGATCGACTACGGGTCGGGCAATCTCCGTTCGGCGCAGAACGCCCTCGAAAAAGCCGCCGGCTCCGCGCCCGGCGGTGCGGAGATTCGCGTCACCGCCGACCCTGAGACGGTGGCCGCCGCCGATCGCATCGTCCTGCCCGGCGTCGGCGCCTTCGCCGCCTGCCGTGAGGCCCTGATGGCCCGGACCGGCCTGGTCGAGGCGGTGACCGAAGCCGTGCAGGGCCGCGGCGTTCCCTTCCTGGGGGTCTGTGTCGGCATGCAGCTCCTGGCCAGTCGCGGCCTGGAGTTCGGCGAGACCCCGGGCCTCGACTGGATCCCCGGCGAGGTCCGCCGCCTGACCCCGGCCAGCCCGACCTGCAAGGTGCCGCACATGGGCTGGAACAGCCTGGACGACATCAACCCCGCGGGCCTGGCCCTCGGCCTCGCCCCTGACGGGGCCATGTATTTCACCCATTCCTTCGCCTTCCACGCGGCCGATCCCGCCGACGTGGCCGCCTTCACCGACCATGGAGGCCGGTTCGCCGCCGCCGTGGCCAGGGGCAATGTGGCGGGGGTTCAATTCCACCCGGAGAAATCGCAGTCTGCCGGGCTTTCTCTCCTCGCGCGCTTTCTGGAGTGGCGACCTTGATCCTCTATCCGGCCATCGACCTGAAGGACGGCCAGTGCGTGCGCGTGCTGCACGGCGTCCTCGACACCGCCACGGTCTTCAACACCTCGCCGGCCGACCAGGCCCAGCAGTGGGCCAATGCCGGCTTCCCCTGGATCCATGTGGTGGATCTGAACGGGGCGGTGGAAGGCAAGGCGGTCAATGCTGACGCCGTTCAGGCCATCCTGGAGGCGGTTTCCGTGCCCGTGCAGCTGGGCGGCGGCATCCGCAGCCTGGCCGACATCGAGGGCTGGATCGAGGCGGGCGTCAGCCGGGTGATCCTCGGCACGCTGGCCGTGCGCGAGCCGCAGGTGGTGGTCGAGGCCGCCCGCCTGTGGCCCGAACAGATCGCCGTCAGCGTCGACGTCCGCGGCGGCAAGGTGGCCGTCCAGGGCTGGACCGAGGATTCCGATCTGGACGCCGTCACCGTGGCCAAGCGGTTCGAGGACGCCGGGGTCAGCGCCCTGATCATCACCGACATCGACCGCGACGGCGCCCTCACCGGTTTCAATGTGGACGTGTTCGGGGCCATGGCCGATGCGGTCGACATTCCCGTCATCGCCGCCGGCGGCCTGGCCAGCGTCGAGGACATCCATCGCCTGCGCGCCCGCAAGGGTCGGCCGATCGCCGGCGCGGTCCTGGGCCGCGCCCTCTATACCGGCGCCATCAAGGCGCCCGACGCCATCAAGGCTGCGGCCTGATGCTGAACCTGCGCGTCATCCCCTGCCTGGACGTCAAGGACGGCCGCGTGGTCAAGGGCGTGCAGTTCCTCTCCCTGCGCGACGCCGGCGATCCGGTGGAGCAGGCCAGCGCCTATGACGCGGCCGGCGCCGACGAGCTGATGTTCCTGGACATCACCGCCAGCCATGAGGGCCGCGGGGCCATCCTCGACGTGATCGCGCGCACGGCGGATGTCTGCTTCATGCCGCTCAGCGTCGGCGGCGGCATCCGCGCGGTGGACGACGCCCGGCGCCTGCTGCTGGCCGGCGCCGACAAGATCAGCGTCAACACCGCCGCTGTGGAAAACCCCGACCTGATCAGCGCCTGCGCCGACGCCTTCGGCTCCCAGGCCGTGGTGGCCGCTATCGACGCCAAGCGGGCCGAGGACGGCGCCTGGCGCGTCTTCATCTATGGGGGCCGCAAGGACACCGGCCTGGACGTGGTCGACTATGCCCGTCTGGCGGTGGAGAAGGGGGCGGGCGAGATCCTGCTCACCTCCATGGACCGGGACGGCGCCAAGACCGGCTACGACATCGAACTGCTGCGGGCCGTCACGTCCGCCGTCAGCGTGCCGGTGATCGCCTCGGGCGGCGCAGGCTCAGCCGCCCATATGGTCGAAGCCGCCACCCAGGGGGGCGCCGACGCGGTGCTGGCCGCCTCCATCTTCCACTTCGGCGAGGTCTCCATCGGCGAGGTCAAGCAGGCCATGGTGGCCGCCGGCCTGCCCGCCCGACTGACCGGGACCGAGATGCGCCGCGACGCCGCCGAGGCCTTCTCATGAGCCGGTTGGCGCAGGTGCTTGCCCGCCTTTCGGCGGTGATCGAAAGCCGCAAGGGCGCAGATCCGGCCGCCTCCTATACCGCCCGCCTGCTGGCCGATCCCGACCTGGCGGCCAAGAAGCTGGGCGAGGAGGCCGTCGAGACGGTGATCGCCGCGGTGAAGGGCGATCCGAACGCCCTGGCCGCCGAGAGCGCGGATTTGCTCTATCACTGGCTGGTGACCATGGCCGCCGCTGGCGTCCCCCTGGACGAGGTCGCCGCCAGGCTGGAGGCCCGCGAGGGCGTGTCCGGCCATGACGAGAAGGCCAGCCGCAAGGTCTAGGCTGCTTAGCCCTTGGGCGGCGGCGGCGTCTTGTTCTCCAGCAGGATCTGGCCCTGCTTCTGCACCCGTCCCTTGATCTTGCCGGCCATCAGGGCGAGCACATTGGGCAGGTTGACCTTCATCCGCACCGCGTCGGGCAGCACTTCCAGGTCGCCGGTGATGGTCTGGCCCATGACGGTGGCGGAAAAGGCCATGGTGTCGCCGGTCCATTGCCGGCTGAGCTTGGCGCTCTCGCCGAACTGGCTGACGATCTTGTCGAAGCCGTCCTCCAGCCGCCGCCGGGCCTCGATGGGGCCGAGGCTGTGGGGGAGGTCGATGGTGATCGGTTTCATGGGCGGGCCTTCCTGATCTCAGGCTCGATTAACGCATGAAGGCCGCCGGTCGGTCATCCCCGGGCCTTGCGCTTCAGCGCCACATAGAGGGCGCCGCCGCCGCCGTGGCGACGATGGGCCTCCGATATGCCCGCCACCATGGGCCGCAGGTGCGGCGCGGCCAGCCATTCGGGCGCGGCCCGGCGCAGGGCGCCGTCGCCCCGCGATCCCTTGCCGGTGATCACCAGCACTGAACGATGACCCTCGTCCCAGGCCCGGTGCAGAAAGGCCTCGAGCGCGCTGCGGGCGGCGTCATAGGTCAGGCCATGCAGGTCGAGCCGCGCGGCGATGGGGTCCCGCTCGCGCACGATCCGGTGATGACGGTTGGGCTCGATCAGTTCCGGTCCCGGCCAGGGCGTCGCGCCCTTGGGCTTGGGCGGCACGGCCGGCGCCTGGGCGGGCGCGCCCCGCGGACAGATCGGAAGAGCACACGTCTGAACTCCAGGCACGGCGTAACCTCGTATGCCGTCTTCTGCTTGAAAAAAAAAA
>CALEOQ010000189.1 GCA_937910255.1 uncultured Caulobacteraceae bacterium
GGGGGGGGGGGGGGGTGCGGTGGTGGGGCGGGGGCCGGCGGGCGGTGCCGGGAGGGGCTGGCGCGGATGGGGGGGGGGGATGCGGTGGTGGGGGGGGCGGAGGGGGACTTGGGGGTGGGCGTCGCGGTCGGGGCCGGCCGGGGCCCATTGGCCCGGCGCCAGGCGCGCGGCCGGCGTAGCATAGGCGCCGGCGTGGGGGGCGCCCACATGGGGCGCGCGCTCGGCGATCTGCGGGACGGCGTGCGCCAGGCCTGAGAGGCCGGCGAAGGCGAGGGCGGCGGTAAGCGCAAGCGCCGCTCGCTTGGAAAAGATCATTGAGACGTCCGCAATTCACCAGGAAACCTCCACCATCGCCGCCGGATGGGGCGAGGGCAAGGCGTGATGGCGGCGGGCGCGGGGCTCTCGCTTGCCCGGCCTATTGGCTGGAGGGGCGGCTCACATAGTAGCTGGCGGTGTTGCCGACCGCATTGGCGACACCGGTGGCCGAGCGGGCGTAACCGGTGACGTTCACCGAGTTGGTGGCGCTGACATCGGCGTTGTTCACCTGCTGGCTGGTGGCGACGATGCGCCCCTGGCAGTCGCTGCAGGCATAGCCGGTCGCCGCATTGCCGATGGCCGTGGCGGTGGAGGAGGCGTCATAGCCTTCCGCGCCGGTGAAGTCGGCGATGACCTCAACGCCGCCGCCCTCGTTCAGCTGAACGGCGTCGACCAGGGTTTCGGCGCCAAAATTGCCGGCCATGAAGGAATTGCCGACCCCATAGGCGATGCTGGCCGCCGAGCCGAACTGATAGGCCGAGGCCTGGCTCTGGGCCCGGACATAGGCCTGGTTTTCCTGGGCGCTGGTCACATCCAGGAGCCCGCCCTCGTTGGAGGTCGAGATGTTGTTACCGCTGGCCGTAGCGCTGGTGGTGCTCAGATAGGCGTTGCCGTGGGCGGTGAACTGGCTGGCCTGGGTCAGGCCGGCCTGATTGTCCTGGTCGATGATGTAGCGCTCGCCCGACCCGCCAATGCCGGAACTGGTCACATTGGTCCCGGTGGCCGTGCCGGCGAAGGTCGAGGCGCCTTCCACATAGCCATAAGTCCCGCCGCCGTCGGCGACGACGTCGGCCAGGTTGGTCTGGTTCACCCGGGCGCCGACGACGCTGTAGCTGACGCCGAAGCCCTGGCTGACGCCGATGGCCTGGGCCGAGGCGGTCACATCGCCGACCTCGGCGTCCGGGGCCTCGATATGGCTGTGGCCATAGATCACGCCGGGGCCGGTCTGCTGGTTGTAGACCCCGGTCAGGGTCCCTTCGTAGATGTTGGATTCACTGGTCACGCCGGTGGCGGCCGTGGTCAGGCTGGTGACGGCGCCGGAGCTCACCGCGGCGTCCAGCCGGGTGTCGGCAGTGACATCGGCCTGCAGGTTCTGGTTGGCGCGCACATCCAGGGTCACGCCTTCGCCGGAGCCGTCAAAGGCCGCGCCGGTGGCGGTGGTGACCGCCGTGGTCGCCTCGGTGATCTCGACCACGTCCAGGGTCTGGCCGGAGAACACGTCTCCGGTCTGGACCTGATCGCTGACGATGACGCTGTCGAGGGTCTGGCTAGTAGCGACCGCGCACGTCAGAGTCGCGACCGACGTTCCAGCGATTAGGATCTTCGCGAGTCTGCGCATTGTTGGTCCCCAGATTGTTGTAGGCGGGGACGTAGGCCCCTGTGAGGCCCACCGTCGTCCCGGCCAAGGGGTCGGAGGACAGGCAGGCCTGGGGACCAGGCATGCCGTAGAGATTGGCGGTCATCTCGATGACGGCGCGTTCCACCAGTGAGCGGACCGCCAACTGCATGGGTTCGAGCGCGCCTGTGCCGGCGGAGACATCGAAGACGTTGCCGCCCAGGAAGTCGAACATGCCGACCCCCACTTCACGGCCGATCACCTGCTTCTGGTAGGAGATGACATCGACCACCTCCAGGGTGCGGGTGTTGATCAGCCGCAGATCGAGGCCGATGTTCATGATGAACAGGCGACCGTTGATGTTGCCCTTCAGATCCCGCGGATCGGGGTCGCCGGCGCCGATATCGAAGCCGGACGAACGGATATTGAAGTTCAGTTCAGTCAGGCCGCCGGCCACATAGAAGTCCGAGCCCGGCACCTGGCCAGCCAGGATGCGGCGGTATTCCGCCGGCATGTTGGGGGCCGGATTGGGCTGGTCGGAGATCAGCTTGTTGTTGGCGTATTTCAGCTCGAGCTCGGACACCGAGGTGTCGAACCGCTCCACCAGGGGCATGCCCGCCTTGGCGAAGGCCGACATGGCCATGAGCGACGCGCCCTGGGTGATCTTGCGGCCGCTGCCGTCGGACTCCGACTTGCCGGTATAGTCGGCGATGCGGCCGATGGCGATGCGGGGCGCCGTGACATTGGCGGTGCGCGCATAGCCGGCCAGGCAGACCAGGGCCGTGGAATAGGGAGTCGGGTTGGACGTCACCGGCGCGCTGCCGATCGGGCGACTGTAGTTGCCGCCGGGACCGGCCACCGGGGTGGCGCAGGCGCTCAGGGCCAGGGCCGCGGCGCTCAGAACGCCGAGGGCGCGGACGGGAAGCTTAGTTGCCATCGCCAACCCCACCGGAATTCATCTGCACGCCGGCGTTCACGTCGCCATTGTTGATCTGGGTGGAGTCGATGATCACCGTATTGTAGCTGCCCTGGGTGATCACCACGAGGTTGTTGCCGATGGCGCTGGACCCGCCGGAGCTGGCGCCCACGCCGGCATAGGCGTCGGCCGAACCCCAGGAGCGGCTGAAGGACGACTGGTCCTCGCCGGTGAGCATCAGGCCATCGACGATGACCCGGTTGCCGTTGGCGTCACGGGTGGAGACATCCACAGGGTGGTTCTCGCTGCCGGCATAACGGCCCCAGCCCGCATTGAAGTCGGCCGAGTTGGTGGTCATCTGCTGGGCCTGAGCGCCGCTGGCCGCCAGCGCACTGGCGACCAGCATCGCAACCCATACCGTCGGGCGGGGCTGGGCCTTTGGCCGCATATCGGTGTGGGCGATGGCCATGAACTTGGCGGACTCCGGACAGCGACGGCGCTAGGCCGTCGTTAAGCAAACCACGTGCCAAAGATGGACACTTGCGTCCTATCTAGGGGTGCAACCCTCGCGAATTCGTTAAGGCTGGCGCCGAACAAGTCTGAACGGCCCCGGAGGAGTCCTGTTGACCGAAGCCCGTGAACCCATTTTCAAAGCCCCATGGCCAGCCATGGTCCTGGTAGGGGCGATACTGGGCGCCTTCGTCCTGCAGGTTTTCGTGCTGGGGGAGGGGGCCTATGCGCGGTTCGGCTTCTCGCCGGCTGGGCTTGAGGCGGGAGGATGGCCGGGTCTGCTCACGGCGCTCTTCATCCATGGGGGGATGGTCCACGCGGCTATGAATGCAGCCGGCGCCCTGGCCTTCGGCAGCCCTGTGGCGCGCCTGTTCGGCCTGCGGATCTGGGGCGGTCTGATCTTCTTTCTATTCTATCTGGCCTGCGGCGGCCTCGCCAACCTCGCCTTTGCAAGGCTGCATCCGGGGGAAGAGATCCTCCTGGTCGGCGCGTCTGGCGCGGTGTTCGGCCTGATCGGGGCGGCCACCCGCATCCTGGCTGGCGGCGGGCGACTGGCCCCCCTGTTTGACGGGCGCGTCCTGTTCATGAGCGCGATCTGGATCGGCCTCAACCTGCTGATCGCCGCCCTGGGCTTCGCGCCGGGGCTGGAGGGCGAGGTGGCCTGGGAGGCCCATATCGCCGGCTTCCTGGCGGGCCTGCTCCTGGCGGGGCCGGCCGCCTGGCTCGCGACCAAAGGGGCGCCTCAGACCCTGGAAATGCCGCCCGGGCACGAGGGGTGATTGCCAGAACCGTCGTTATGCGACAGGCTGCACATCTGTAGGATGAGAGCGAGACGACCTATGCTTGTATCCCAGATTCTGAAGACCAAGGGCGACCTGGTCTTCACCGTCACCCCGGGGGACACGATCAGCGCGGTGACCGCCCTGCTGCACGCCCGCCGCGTGGGCGCCCTGGTGGTCGTTGACGCCGGCAAGGTGGTCGGCATCGTCTCCGAGCGCGATGTGGTGCGCAGCCTGGCCGAGCTGGGCGCGCCGGCTCTGGAGCGCCCCATCACCAGCTGCATGACCAGCGACGTGCTGTTCGCCCGTCCCGGTGAGACCGTGGACGCCTTGCTCGAGCGGATGACCGACCGGCGGGTGCGTCACCTGCCGGTGTGCGAGGACGACAAGCTGCTGGGCATCGTGTCGATCGGCGATCTGGTGAAGCACAAGATCTCCGAAGTGGTCGCCGAGGCCGATGGTCTGAAGGCCTATATCGCCGCCGGCTGACCGTGCGTCTTCCCCGCCTGCAAGGTGATCGGGTCGCTGTCCGCCCCCTGGAGGCGTCCGACCTGCAGGCCTGCCATGATCTCTATGATGAAATCGGCTGGTCAGATCCCCGCCTGAGCGCGGCCGAAAACCTGGCCCTGCGCCGCGACTGGCTGGACTGGACCCTGCGCAGCTACGACCAATTGGCCGCGCTTCACCAGCCTCCCTATGGAGAGCGGGCGATCATCGACCATGATCAAGGGTTCGTCGGCCTGGTGGGAATCGTGCCGCGGCTGGAGCCCTTCGAGCGACTGCCGGGGTTGGGCGGGCGGCCAGGGGCGCGCCGGACGCCGGAAATCGGCCTCTTCTGGGCGGTGCGCCCGGGCTGTCAGGGGCGCGGCTATGCGACGGCGGCGGCCGGGCTGGTCAGCGCCTGGCTGTTCGATGTTCTGGGCGTGGCGAAGATCCTGGCCGGGACGGAGGCCGATAACGCCGCCTCGATCGGCGTCATGCGGCGGTTGGGCATGCGCATCGAGGTCAATCCGGGGCCGCCTTCGCCGGGGTTTGATGTCACCGGAATCCTGGAGACGCCTGGGGAGCCCTGACGCTAGGGTTTAGGGCGCCTGGGTCTCAGGCCTGGAACACTTCCCCGCCATCGCCGGTCGCCGCGTCAGCCAGAGTGTAGCCTTCGAGCACCGCAGCTGTCGCGTCACGGGCGCGGAGGAGGGCCTCACGCAGGGTGCAGGTGGCGAGATCGGGGCAGTCGTCGCACTTCCGGAAGGCCGTTCGGCTGACGCACGGGGCGAGCCCCAGGGGGCCATCGATCACGCGTATGACTTCGGCGAACGCAATGTCCTGGGCCGGCCGCGCCAGGGTATAGCCGCCGAACTTGCCGCGCCGGCTGACTACGAGACGGTTCCGAGAGAGTTCCAGCAGGATAGCCTCCAGGAATTTTCGCGGGGCGTCGGCCCGCAGGGCGAGCTCGCCGCAGGTGAGTTGGACCCCTTCGGCCCGAGCTAGTTCGACGAGCGCGCGCAGGGCGTAGCGGGTCTTCTGCGATAGCATGGCCAGGAGCGCCTCCCTTGTGCGCCCGCATTTTCCATAGGGGCCGAGCGCCACGGTGGGCAAGGGTAGGCAGGCCGGCAGGCTGCGTCACAGCGCCCCTACGTGCACCTTGACTCCCGAGGGAGGTCGCGCTAAATACGCTCCCCTGGCCGAAACGACGGGCGAAGACGTGGCGTTAGCCGAAAGGCTGTTGACCTCTTCTTAATCTGTCGTTAGGTTCCGGTCCTTCAATCGAATCGCTGCGGACATATGAGGGCAGCCCCTCGGCGGCCCGAAGTGATTTTTGCGTCAAATTCCTCCGGGAAGATGACGCAAAGAAAGTCCGAAAGGATCGATTGACAGTCTCGGGGGCGGCGACTAGATACGCCGCTCCTCGCCGGGGCCGAAAGGTTGGCGGGGCTGGCGGAAGCCGGTTTGGTCTTTGACATTGTTGAATTGGAAAGAGAAACGCAGGCGGCGGTGTTCTGGCGATGGTTCTTCGGAACTGTCTGGACGCTGACGAACTCTGCGGTC
>CALEOQ010000190.1 GCA_937910255.1 uncultured Caulobacteraceae bacterium
CCTTGCGCTCGAAGACCAGCTTGAACTCGTCGCCGGCCTTGATGTCGCGCTGGAAGTCGAGCTTGTGGGCGAACAGCTTGACCACCTTGGAGGTGACCGAGGAGGTCGCCCCCAGCTTGGCGGCGCTCTCATAGAGCGAGCCGTGGATTTCGCCCTGGGCGACCGTGGTCTCGCTACGGATGGCTTCTTCCATCTCGCGCAGGCGCAGGGCGCCGTCGAAGGTGCGCGACAGGGTGATGGCCGTGGCCGGACCGGTGCGCAGGGACAGGCCCACCAGGCGGGCCTCGCCGGCCGCGCCCGTCTCGCCGCTCGGGCGGGCGATGGCGGCGTCAAAGGTCATGCCGGCCTTGATGTGCACCGTGTCCATGGCCTCGCCCAGGGTGCGGACGGCGCGGCGGGCTTCTTCGCTGGAGACGCCGGTGCGGGCGACGGCGGCCTCGAGGGTGTCGCCCGGCAGAACCTTGACGGCCACGTTTTCAGGGCGGGCGAAGCCCGGCAGGGCCTCGGCCTGGGCGAAGGCCTCGTGCTGCAGCATGGCGATGGCCGCAGAGTCGAGCTTTTGCGGCATGGGCGCGGTGGCCTCGGCGGCCGTCAGCTTCCAGCCCAGCGCCAGGGCGCAGATCCCCCCGATCCCCACCATCAGGCGGGGCGTATAACGAAGGGTCGGCCGTCTCGGATCGAACTCTTGCATCGTGCCCCCGGATTCCAACGACGCCATAGTCTGGGTCAACAGCGACCTGACACGACGGGATACAGCGAGTGGTAGGCTACGCCAGGGTCGTGTCATGCGGTTAACCGTTGGTAACTTTAGGAACATTGGTCGATTTGTCGCGTGTTGGCGCGCCAGGGGAGAGTGGGATCGCCTCAGCGCTGAATCTTTTCACAGCAGGGTCAACACCTGCTCGGCCGGGCGACACAGGGCCGCGCCCTTGGCGGTGGCCACGATGGGACGGTTCACCAGGATGGGGTCGAGGATCATGGCGGCGATGATCGCCTCGTTGGAGGCGGCGGGATCGGTGAGGCCAAGCTCGGCCGCCCGGGTCCCGCGCTCACGGAGCAGGCCGCGGACGCCGCCGCCGGAACGATCGGCCAGGTCCTGAAGTTGTTCCCTGGTCCAGCCGGTCTTGAGGTACTCGACGACCGTCGGCTCCACGCCCTTTTCGCGCAGCAGCGCGAGGGTGTTGCGCGAGGTTCCGCAGGCGGGGTTGTGATAGATCACCACGTCGGGTCGGCTCATGGCTCATCGATAGCCGAGCCCGCTCGCCGAACCAAGCGTCGCCTCACCAGGAAAACGCCTTTTCCCCTTTGACGATCAGGGAATCCGACGTGTCGAAGGCCATCATGTCATCGCCGCGTGGGGGCAGGGGCGCGGCGCCGATGGGCCAGCCCTCGGTGATGGCGCCATAGCGCACCGCCAGTCGACCGTCCTCGGCCACCGGCGCGAAGCTCACCTGAAGGGGCTGGGTGTCGCCGGTCCAGCGCAGGCGCGCCCAGGCGCCGGGCGTCGCAAGCAAGGGGGCGGGTCTCCCGTTCAGGCGGACATCGGCGACCTCGCCCGTCACGCGAATGTCCAGGACGAGGATTCGTGCGGCGGGCGGCGTCACGGCCGTAAACACCTGGCGACCGCCCCCGGCGTCGAGCTCCAGGGCCGGCTCCGGCAAGTCCAGCATCGGCGCCGGCGTCGCCCAGACCGGGCGGGACAGGACCGGAGGCGCGTCCAGGCGAGGAATGTCGCCGTCGGGCGCCCCGAGGGCCCGGCGGCTCCAGTCGGTAAGCCTTGGGGCGGCCTCGACGCGATAGGCTTCGCCCGTGGTCTGGTCGGCCAGAAAATAGGCCAGGGTGGCGCGAGGATGGCGATCCGACCACGGAGGATCGACCCGAATGAGGGCCAGCACGGCCAGGCCGGCGCCCAGCACCAGGAGGGCGGTGACCCGTCCCGCGCCGCCGATCCTCGGGTGCGCGAAGGGCCAGAGGAAGAAGGCGGCGAGCCAGGCGATCAGGGCCAGGAGCTCGACCATGTCGAGGCTGACGAAGACCGCGTGGGCCAGCCCGGCCAGCCAGCCCAGGCCCGCGCCGCAGAGGACGATCAAGGCCAGGCGAAGGCTGAGGGGGCGACGCTCCCCCAGGCGGCTGAGCGCGGCTGCGCCGCTGGCCAAAGCGACGGGCCAGGCGATCAGGAAGGCGGTGGTGGGGGCCAGGACCTGCAGGGCGATGGCGCCCGCCAGGCCGCTCGCCAGAAGACCGATCCAGGCGCCGCCGCGCTCGGCCGCCCGGCCAAAGGCGGCCAGGGCGATCACCGCGGCGACCAGGCCCATGGCCAGTCCGGCCAGATCCCAGCCGCCGAAGAGCTGGCCGCCCAGGGCCGCGGCCAGGGGCGCCGCGGCGGTGGTCAGGCGCATGCCGCCCTTGGCGCGGGCCGCGGCGCCCAGCCGCACGACGCCGAGGGCCAGCAGGATCAGCACGGTCTCGAAACGGGCGGCCTGGGCCAGCAGAAGATGCTGCTCCAGGAATCCGAAACCGGCGCCGCTGGCCCGCCTGGCGAACCGCAGCACCACTGCGCCGGCGACGAGAATATAGAGTCCGGCCAGAACCCCCTGGCCGGCGTCGCGCCAGCGCACCGGCGCGTCGCCCTTCCGCGCCTGGAATCCGGCCAGGGCGAGCAACAGGGCGGCCGCAGCGATCACCGCCCAACCGATCATGGCGGGATAGGCCAGCATGTGGCCGGCGAAGGTCCGGGCATAGACACGGTTGGGACCCGGGCCGGGCAGGGTGTCGGAATAGGCGACCGCCACAGCCGCCGCCAGGCCCTGGTCGCCCAGGTCCTGGACCGAGCGCGCCGACAGGTTCTCCACCGTCGATGTGGGGCTGTGATAGTCGAACTGGCGGCCGACAAAGGCGTAGTTCAGGCCGGGAACGCCCTGGCTGCGGGGAACCGAAAAGTCGGTGTCATTGGGCATCTGCTCATAGGCGAACACCGCCAGGGCGTTGGACGGCGAGCCGGGCGAGGTGCGCACGAACAGATCGATGGTCGGGCCGTTGTCAGGGCCGGTCTCGAACATGTTGGCCCGTCCGGCGGAGCCGCGGGCTTCCAGATTGATGACGAAGCCGATGCGCTCGGCCAGCGGATCGTCCTGGAAGAAGGCCTGGGCGCCCAGCAGCCCGGCCTCTTCCCCGTCGGTCATGATCAGGACCACGTCCCGCTCGGGCTGACCGCGCGCCTGGAAGGCCCGGACAATCTCCAGCGCCGCAGCGACGCCCGCGGCGTCGTCGGCTGCGCCGGGGGAGCGCGGCACGCTGTCATAATGGGCCATCAGACCGAGGGCCGGGGCCTCTGGGTCACGTCCCGGCAGGACGCCGATCACATTCTCGACCCGGCCGCCGGCCACATAGGTCTGGCCCGAATAGGTGCGGGCGGTGAAGGGGCGGGCGACGACCACGCGGGGGGAGAGGTCCATGGCCGCCATGCGGGCGACAAGGTGATCGCGCACGGCGAAGTTGGCCGGCGTCCCCAGGGGATGGGGCGCTTTGGCCATCACTGCGATATCTTCGAAGGCCCGGGTCGCCGAGAAGGCGTCGGCAGCAGCGTCTGCGGGCAGGGGGTGGGGGCCGCGCTCGCCGAACCAGCCCAGGGCCAGGGCTATGGCCAGGCAGGCCGCCAGTGCGATGGTGCGTTCCATGCCTCGCCTCCCGTTCAATCCGGGCGGAAGCCTAGACTGTTTCGAGGCACTGGCTACGGGCGCTCGCCCCGGCCGGGAATGCAAAAACGCCCGCCAGAGGAGTGGCGGGCGTTCTTAAGGTCTGCGTCTTCAGGATCGTCTGGCGAGGCCTCAGGCCGCGACGGCGGATTCCTGCGGGTCGCGCAGCACATAGCCACGGCCCCAGACGGTCTCGATGTGGTGCTTGCCTTCGGCGGCGGCGGCCAGCTTCTTGCGCAGCTTGCAGATGAAGACGTCGATGATCTTCAGCTCGGGCTCGTCCATGCCGCCATAGAGGTGGTTCAGGAACATTTCCTTGGTGAGCGTCGTGCCCTTCCGAAGGGAGAGCAGCTCCAGCATCTGGTATTCCTTGCCGGTAAGGTGAACGCGCGAGCCATTCACCTCCACCGTCTTGGCGTCCAGGTTGACCAGGATGTCGCCGGTGCGGATCACCGACTGGGCATGGCCCTTGGAGCGGCGGACCACCGCGTGGATACGGGCGATCAGCTCGTCCTTGTGGAACGGCTTGGTCATGTAGTCGTCGCCGCCGGCGCCGAACGTCTTGACCTTGGTGTCGATCTCGGCCGTGCCCGAAAGGATCATGATCGGGGTGTTGATCTTGCCGACCCGCAGGGTGCGCAGCACGTCCATGCCGCTCATATCGGGCAGGTTCAGGTCGAGCAGGATGAGGTCATAGTCGTAGATCTTGCCCAGATCGACGCCTTCCTCACCCAGGTCGGTCGTATAGACGTTGAAGCCTTCTGACTTCAGCATGAGTTCGATGCTCTGCGCCGTAGCGCTGTCATCCTCAATCAACAGAACGCGCATGAGTCCCTCCTCGAACGACAGCGCAGCTTGATGGTCGGCACATTCACAGCCGCCTCAAGCCCTCCCGGTAATCTTGCGGGCGAGTTAATTTAAGACCGGTTAATAGTGAAAGGCCTCTGAGCAATTCGTTAATCCGATTTCAGAATCAGCGGAAGGCCGCCGACGCGGCGGCGAGTCGCAGTCCAGTTGAATCTTTTGTGATTGGACGGGTCTGGCGAACGCTGAATCGCCGTTTCGGCCCCGCTGGGGGAACGGGACCAGAGCCGAGCCGTTGCAGGGGTCCAACCCGCTCACGCCCGTCCACTGAACACGTAAGGATCCGCCATGTCCGCCAAGCTGAAGCCCCTCGCCGAACAGGTCATGGTGATCACCGGGGCCTCGTCGGGCATCGGCCTGGCGACGGCGCGCAAGGCGGCCAAGGCGGGCGCCGCGGTGGTTCTGGCCTCGCGCAACGAGGACGCCCTCAAGGCCATCGCCGAAGACATTAACGCCGCAGGCGGCCGGGCTCACGCCGTCGCTGGCGATGTGGGCGATCCGGCCGATGTGGAGACCATCGCCCGGGCGGCCATCGCGCGGTTTGGCGGTTTCGACACCTGGATCAACGACGCCGGGGTCGGTCTCTATGGCGACCTCGACAAGGTGCCGATCGAGGATCACGAGCGCCTGTTCCGCACCAACTATTTCGGCGTGGTCAATGGCTCCCTGGAGGCGGTCAAGCACATGAAGGGCCGCCGGACCGGCGGGGCGATCATCAACATCGGCTCGGCGCTGTCGGACGTCGCTGTGCCCTTGCTGGGCGCCTACTCGGCCTCGAAGCACGCCGTAAAGGGCTTCACCGACGCCCTGCGCATCGAGCTTTCCCGGGAAAAGGCGCCGATCAGCGTCACCCTGATCAAGCCGAGCAGCATCTCGACCCCCTTCGCCGATCACGCCCGCAACTATATGGACAAGGCGCCGCGCGTGCCGCCGCCGGTCTATGCGCCCGAGGTGGTGGCCGACGCCATCCTCCACGCCGCCCAGCACCCCGTGCGTCACCTGACGATCGGCTCGGGCGGCCGGCAGATGGTCCTGCTGGGCGGCGGCGCGCCGGCCCTGGCCGACAAGCTGTTCGCCTTCGCGGTTCCCAAGCTCTCCAAGCGCAAGGGCGAGAAGCCGGTGCGCGATAACCTCTATGAGGCCGGCGTCGATGGGCGCTCGCGGACCGACGCTTATGGCGGCCGTCGTTTCAGCGTCTACACCCGCGCCCAGCAGCATCCCGGCCTGGTCCTGGGGGTGGGCGCCCTCGCCCTGCTCGCCACGGCGGCCTATCTGGGCCGCGGGCCCATCGTCCGTAACGCCCGTCCCTTCGCCGCACGGGTGGCGCGTCCTGTGGTCGCACGGGCGGCCCTGCGCCGTCCCCTGACCACGGCGAAACTCGCCGTGCGCCATCCCCGCAAGGCCTTGCGCCTGGCCGGCGCCCTGCGCTGAGGCGTCTGGACGGCGGGCGTTAAGCCTGGGCGTTCACCAATCTTCACGGGAGATTAAGCCCGACCGGCGAGGCTGGAGATCAGTGATTTCCGGGGGCCAACCTTGCGTAGTCTCGTCGCCGCCGTCGAGCGTATCGATCCTCTGACTGTCTCAGGCCGCGTGGCGGCCGTGAACGGGCTTCTCATCGAGGCCCGGGGCGGGGTGACGCGTCTGGCGGTCGGCGCCCGGGCCGAGATCGAACGCCGGGGCGACACGCCCTTGCCGGCCGAAGTGGTCGGCTTTCGCGACGCCCGCGCCCTGCTGATGCCCTTCGGCGCCGTCGAAGGCGTGGCGCCCGGGGCCGAGATCCGCATCGAGCCAGGCGGCTCCACCGTGCGTCCCACCAAGGCCTGGCTGGGCCGCATCATCGACGCCTTCGGCCAGCCCATCGACGGCAAGGGGCCGCTGCCCCAGGGCCTGGCGGCCTATCCGCTGCGCGCCCCGCCGCCGCCGGCTCACGCCCGCGACCGGGTGGGCGAGCGGCTGGATCTGGGCGTGCGGTCGATGAACGTCTTCACCACCTGCTGCCGCGGCCAACGCCTGGGGGTCTTCGCCGGCTCCGGCGTCGGCAAGTCGGTGCTGCTCTCCATGCTGGCCCGCAACGCCGACTGCGACGCCGTCGTCGTCGGCCTGATCGGCGAGCGGGGCCGCGAGGTGCGCGAATTCATCGAGGAGACCCTGGGCGAGGAGGGGCTCAAGCGCGCCATCGTCGTGGTCGCCACCTCCGACGAGCCGGCCCTGAAGCGCCGGCAGGAGATCGGAAGAGCACACGTCTGAACTCCAGTCACGTCGTAATCTCGTATGCCGTCTTCCGCTTGAAAAAAAAAATACCTTCATACATCATCCCCTCACACATCTCTCCTTACCGCCTCCTCTCCTGTTCCCCCCCATCATCCGCTCCGAC
>CALEOQ010000191.1 GCA_937910255.1 uncultured Caulobacteraceae bacterium
GTGGCGTGCTGCTGTCGTCTGCTAGTCCAGCTCGGCTGCTGCGTGAGCTGGCATCCGTGGCGCGACGCGACGGTTTGTCTTTTTTTTTTCAAGCAGAAGACGGCATACGAGATTACGACGTGACTGGAGTTCAGACGTGTGCTCTTCCGATCTCGGCCTGAACGATGGCTTGGTCGAGCATGGACTGGGCGTCGCGCACCGAGCCCTCGGCGGCCCTGGCGATCAGGGTCAGGCCCTCGGCCTCAACCCGCGCGCCCTCGGCCGCGCAGATCATCTCCAGATTCTTGACGATGACCTCCGGCTCCACCCGGCGCAGGTCGAAGCGCTGGGTTCGCGACAGGATGGTCACCGGCACCTTGCGGATCTCGGTGGTGGCGAAGATGAACTTGGCGTGCGGCGGCGGCTCCTCCAGCGTCTTGAGCAGGGCGTTGAACGCCCCGGTCGAGAGCATGTGGACCTCGTCGATGATGTAGACCTTGTAGCGCGCCTCGACCGGCGCATAGCGCACCCCGTCCAGCAGTTCGCGCATGTCGCCCACCCCGGTGCGGCTGGCGGCGTCCAGCTCCAGCACATCCATGTGCCGGCCCTCGACGATGGCCCGGCAGTGACGGCCGTCCTGGGAGAGGTCCAGGGTCGGGGCGTGGATGGTGTCTGATTCGTAGTTCAGCGCCCGGGCCAGCAGGCGCGCCGTCGTGGTCTTGCCGACCCCACGCACCCCGGTGAGCATGAAGGCGTGGGCGATGCGGCCGGCTGTGAAGGCGTTGCGCAGGGTGCGCACCATCGCCTCCTGGCCAAACAGGTCCTCGAAGGTCCGGGGCCGGTACTTCCGCGCAATGACCGTATAGGCCGCGCTCTCCGCCGCAGGCGGCGCGGGCGCCGGCTCGGGGTTTCCAAACATGTCCGTCGTATTCGGATCACGCTCGGGCAGATCGGAATCGAGCGTGATGTCTTCGTCGGCCATGGGGAGAAGGTGAGAGGAAGCGGGTGGAGACCGGACGACGACCCGAAGCGAAACTCGTTACGGCTGCTTCCTTCCGGACCTGACCGGGTTGGCGAGGACTCCGCCCGTCGCCGATCTCCACCCCCAATATCGCGATCGAAGGGGGTGCGTGCAAGCGGCTGCGCAGATAGAACCGCGTTCATGCCTCTCACAGCCTTTCAGAATACCTTCGCCGGCAACCCCCTGGACCGCGCCAGCGAGCGCCGGGGCGACACCGCCTGGCTCGCCGAAATGCAGGCCAGCGCCGACTCGCTGGCCATCGTCCTGTGGAACGGTCGCCCCCTTGTGGAGAAGAACGCCGAGGGCGGTGTGCAGCTGGCCTATGTGCCGGCCACCATGTCCGACGACCTGGCCGGCGGGGTCGAGCGGCTGCTGTTCATGGGGCTCTGGAAGGAGACCGCGGTCTTCGCCGTCGATATCGAGGGTGGGGTCGATCCGGCCGAAGGTCCCCTGCAGGGCATGGGCGCCTTCGAGGATCTGCGGGCCGTGGCCCTGCGACTGCCGGGACCGGAGGCCGCCATCGCCGCCACCGCCAAGTCGATGTTCGAATGGCGCCGCCGGCACCGCCACTGTGCGGCCTGCGGCGAGCCCAGCCTAGTGGTGGACGGGGGCTGGAAGCGCCAGTGCCCGGTCTGCAAGGCCGAGCACTTCCCCCGCACCGATCCGGTGGTGATCATGCTGCCCTATCTGGGGGACCGCTGCATGATGGGCCGCCAGGAGGCCTGGCCGCCGGGCATGTTCTCGGCCCTGGCCGGCTTCCTTGAGCCCGGCGAGAGCATCGAGGAGGCCTGCGCCCGGGAGCTGGCCGAAGAGGCCGCCCTGAAGACGGTGAGCGTGAGGTATCACTCGACCCAGCCCTGGCCCTATCCGTCATCCCTGATGATCGGCCTGCTGGCCGAGGTGGAGAACGACCAGGCCGCGCCGGATCAGACCGAGCTATCCGAGGTCCGCTGGTTCACCCGCGCCGAGGCCCGCGACCTGCTGGCCGGCAAGATCGAAGGCGTGTTCGCGCCGGGGCCGCTGGCCATCGCCCACCAGCTGCTGAAGGCCTGGGCCGAGGAAGGCTGAGTCCTTTCAGGAGCCTCGCGCACCGTCTCCGCCGTCATGGTCGGGCTTGACGCGACCGTCCATGAACACAGCGGTGGGCCAAGTTTGCATGGACCTTCGGGGCAAGCCCGAAGGTGACGAGCGCTTGAGAGAATCCTGCCTCAGACCCGGGCGCGGAAGGGGTCGGCCGGATAGACGCCAAGGATTTCGAACTTCTCGGAAAAGAACTGCAACTCCTCGAAGGCCAGGGCCAGGCCGCGGTCTTCGGGGCGGCCGTCCACCTCGGCGTAGAAGAAGGTCGCCGTCCAGGCGCCGTCCTCCATGTAGCTCTCCAGCTTGGTCATGTTGACGCCATTGGTCGCAAAGCCGCCCAACGCCTTGTAGAGGGCGGCCGGCAGGTTGCGCACCCGGAACACGAAGCTGGTGATGCAGGGGCTGGTGAAGGGCGGCGCCGGCGGATCCCGATCGGCGGTCATCACCAGGAAGCGGGTGGTGTTGTGCCGCTCGTCCTCGATGTCCCGCAGCAGGATCTCCAGGCCGTAGATCTCGGCCGCCAGGGCCGGCGAGATCGCCGCCCGGGTCCGGTCCGGGGTCTGGGCCAGCATCCGCGCCGCGCCGGCGGTGTCGCCCACGGTCTCGGCCTTCAGGCCCAGGCGCTTGACCGTCCTGCGGCACTGGCTGATGGCGATGGCCATGGACTGGACGGTGGTGACCTCCGCCAGCTTCACGCCGGGATTGACCATCAGCTGGAAGCGGATCGGCTTGAATTTCTCGCCGATGATCTTCAGGCCGGAATTGGGCAGCAGGTGGTGCACATCGGCCACCCGGCCGGCGATGGAGTTCTCCACCGGGATCATGCCGAGCTGGCAGTCGCCGGTCTTGATGGCCTCGAAGGCCTCGTCGAAGGTCGGATGGGGGACGGGCTCGTAGTCCGGGAAGTAGGCGGCGCAGGCCTCATGGCTGTTGGCGCCCAGCTCGCCCTGGAAGGCGATACGTCCCTGGCTCATCGAAGTCCCTCGGTCATGGCCCGGGCATGGGCCCGGGCGCGTTCCAGATCGGCGGGGTTGTCCACCGAGATCGGCGCGGAGTCGATCACCGCCGCCCAGATGCCGAGGCCCATCTCCAGGGCGCGCAGCTGTTCCAGGCGCTCGCGCTGCTCCAGCGGCGAGGGCTGTGCGGCGGTGAAGCGGACCAGGGCCTCGCGCCGATAGCCATAGACCCCGTGGTGCAGCCAGACCGGTCCATCGCCATAGAGGGTCGAGCGGGTGAAATAGAGGGCGCGGCCGGAGCGGCCGTCCGCCGCCATGGCCAGCACCGCCTTGGGGATGTCGGGATTCGTGCGTTCGGAAACGTCGCTGTCGGCCACCACGATGGTCGAAATGTCGCAGGCGGGCTCGCGGGCCAGCAGATCGGCGCAGGCGCGCACCACACCGGGGGCCACGAACGGGATGTCCCCCTGCAGATTGATCACCACATCGTGGCGGCCCTGCGGGTCCAGGACCTCCAGGGCGCGCAGGATGCGGTCCGATCCCGAGGGCAGGTCCGGGTCGGTCAGCACTGCGCGGCCGCCGGCGGCTTCCACGGCTTCGACGATCTCCGGATCGCCCGCCGCCACGGCCACGGGACCCACATCGGCGGCCTGCGCCTGGCGCAGAACGCGCACGATCATCGGCACGCCTTCGATGTCGGCCAGGGGCTTTCCCGGGAGGCGGGTGGCGGCCATGCGGGCGGGTATGAGGATGATCGGCGTCATGGTCCGGATGAAGACTGCGCGCGGCAGCGCTTGACGCTCCCAGCGACGAACTGGCCGGTTGCACGAGCGCCGGTAGCGTGTAAGAGACGCGGGCGCAATAAGGGGCGGGAGATTCCCGCGCGTCTGCCGGTTTCGATGACCGGCCTCAAAGAGGGCCGAATCCAAGACTATGAGCGACCTTACGTTCAACAAGGTCGCCGGCGCAGTGCTGGCGACAGGCTTGGCCATTGTTGGCCTGCGTGAAGCCTCCGCTATCGTGTTTGCGCCGCATGCGCCCGAGACCGCCGGCTACGCCATCGACATTCCTGAAGTCGCAGCCGGCGGCGCGCCCCCTGAGGCGCCCATCGACTGGGGCACAGTCCTGCCGACCGCCGACGTGGCGGCGGGCGAGGCCAGCTTCGCCAAGTGTGTGAGCTGCCACACCATCGCCCAGGGCGGCGCCAACGGCACCGGCCCGAACCTGTTCGGCGTGGTCGGCGCCCATCCGGCGGTCCATCCGGGCTTCTCCTATTCGGCGGCCATGGTCGATCATGGCGCCGAAGCGCCGGTCTGGACCTTCGAAGAGCTCGGCCATTTCCTGGAAGCGCCGCAGCGCTACATCCCCGGCACCAAGATGACCTTCGTGGGCCTCAAGCGCCGCGAAGAGCTGATCAACGTGATCGCCTACCTGCATTCGATGGGCGGCTCCCTGTCCTTCCCGGCTCCGAATCCGGTGGAAGAGCCGGCGGCCGACGAAGCCGCGCCCGCTGAAGGCGAAGAGGCTGCGCCCGCTGAGGGCGAGGCCGAGGCCGCCGCCGAAGCGCCGGCTGGTGAAGCCGAGGCGACCGCTCCGGCCAACTAGGCCTGAAAGGTCGCTCCTTCGAACGATCAGGCCCGGCCCCAGCGCCGGGCTTTTTCGTGTCTGGCGGTCTGGAGTTCAGGGGCGGCGATAGCTGGTGGGCTCGCCCGAGCCCGCCGCCTCGATCCGCGCGATGGCGGTGTTCAACGGCTCGATGGCCACGGCCATGTGGTGGGCGTTGGCGTGGATGATCTGGTCGGCGTCCAGCATCATGGCCACATGGCCCCGCCAGAAGACCAGGTCCCCGCGGCGCAGGGCCTGGGGATCGGCGTTCTGGCTGAAGCGCGCCTCCTGCATGTCGGTGTCCCGCGGGCAGGCCCGGCCGCAGGCCAGCATCGCCTGCAGGACGAGGCCCGAGCAGTCGACGCCGAGACTCTCGCGCCCGCCCCAGAGATAGGGCGTCTCAAGATGGCGTTCGGCGACCGCCGCCGGATCGCTGACGAAGTCGAAGCCGGCCGGGGCGAGGTGGCGCTCGACGAACCAGGCGCCGCTGGCGTCGCGGACAAAGCGCCCTTCCCGCTCGACTTCGCTGACCAGGGCGTTGAGGCTGAAGGGCCCCAGGGCCGGCGCCTTGATGCTGGGCGCTGCGAAGGCGTAGGTGCGCAGGGCGCTCACCCGGTGGGTGACCCGCGACGGGGACCCAAGAGCCTCCAGGGCGACAAAGCCCACATAGCCGTCCCGGCGGGCCTGGCCCCAGGCGAAGCCCTCGGCCTCGTCCAGGACGTCGAAGATCTCGCCAAACAGCAGCTGGTCGGCCTGCTCGGCCCCGGCCGAGGGCGCGGTGCGGATGGCGCTCGCCGCTACCCGACAGGCATAGGCCCTCGGGTCTGCGTACCGCCCAGCCGCCACCAGGCCTTGGAGGTCGCGCGCGGCCAGGTCGGGGCGCGCCAGGGTCAGGCGTGGATCGCGGCTCACCCGTAGCGGTCCTGCAGCATGCGCAGCAGCGCACGGATGGCCATGACCTCGCCCCCGGCCGGCACGCCGGGGCGACCCTTGGGATTCCAGGCGAAGATGTCCAGGTGGACCCAGGCGCCCTCCGGCGCGAACCGCTGCAGGAAGAGGCCCGCCGTTATGGCGCCGGCCTGGGCCCAGGCGTCGGGATCGTTCTTGAGGTCCGCGACATCGCTGTCCAGGGCGTCGACATAGCCCTTCCAGAGCGGCAGGCGCCACAGGGGGTCCTCCACCGCCTCCGACGCCGCCATGATCGCCGTGGCCAGGGCCTCGTCATCGGTCATGAAGGGCGGCAGCTGCGGGCCCAGCGCCACCCGCGCCGCCCCGGTCAGGGTGGCGAGATCAATGGTCAGGTCCGGCGAAAGCTCGGCGGCGCGGGTCAGGGCGTCGGCCAGGATCAGGCGGCCCTCGGCGTCGGTATTGCCCACCTCGATGGTCAGGCCCTTGCGGGAATCGATGACATCGCCCGGCCGCATGGCGTCGCCGGAAATGGCGTTCTCCACCGCCGGGGTCAGCACCAGCAGCCGCATGGGCAGGCGCGCGGCCATGACCATCCGGGCCAGGGCCAGGGCGTGGGCGGCGCCGCCCATATCCTTCTTCATCAGCCGCATGCCGGCCGAGGGCTTGATGTCGAGGCCGCCGGTGTCGAACACCACGCCCTTGCCGATGATCGCCACCAGCGGATGGTCCGCCTGGCCCCAGGACAGCTCGATCATCCGCGGCTCGCGGCCGGCGGCGGCGGCCCGGCCGACCGCGTGGACGGCGGGGTAGTTGGCCTCCAGCAGGCCCTCGCCGGTCACCACCGTCATCGTCGCCCCGTACTGCTCGGCGATCTCCCGGGCGATGGTCTCGATCTGCAGCGGCCCCATGTCGTTGGGCGGCGTATTGATCATGTCGCGGGCCAGCGCGCAGGCATGCGCCATGGCGCGTACGGCGGCCACGTCGGCGCCCTTGGCCACAAGGCGCGGACGCTCGTCGGGCTTCTTCTTGTAGCGGTCGAAGCGATAGCTCCCGAGCGCAAAGGCCAGGGCCGCCTCGTCAGGGGTGATGTCCTGCGGGCTGGTGGCGATCTGATAGGTCCCCTGCGGCAGCTTGGCGGCGAGCGCACGCACCCCGGAGGCGCGCGCCTGGCCAAGGCCGAACAGCACCTGGTCGAGCCCGCCCTCAGGGTCGGGGACCAGCAGGATCTGACCCGCCTTGCCCTTGAACCCCTGAGCCGCCGCCAGGCCGCGAGATCGGAAGAGCACACGTCTGAACTCCAGTCACGTCGTAATCTCGTATGCCGTCTTCTGCTTGAAAAAAAAAAACACACATAGGACGCGCTACGCTGACTAACGGGTCTA
>CALEOQ010000192.1 GCA_937910255.1 uncultured Caulobacteraceae bacterium
GCCGCCAGCACCCGCAACCGCGCCAGCGCGAGCATGAGCAGGAAGAGCGGCGAGGTCACCGCGCCCGGGGTGCGCACGCGGGCAGACGAGATCATCGCGGCGCAGGAGCGGGAGATCGCCGAGATGCGCTACCTGATCGAGGATCTGGAGGCTCGGGACTGATGGTGAGCACCTTTCCTTTCCGAGGCGCGGGGTTCGCCGTCGTCAGTTGCCTGGCCCTGGCGGGCTGCGGCGACGCCCGCCCCGACGACAAGGTCGTGGGGAATCCGCCGCCGCCCGTGGCCGAACTGGCGCCGGCCGGGACGGCTCTGCAGGGGGCGAACGTCCCGACCCTCGACCCCGTCACCCTGGATGAGGCGGAAATCACCAGGGTGATCGGCCCCGGGCCATGGTGCGCCTTCCACTATACCCGCAGCGGCAAGCCGGTCCTGGCTTTCCAGGCCGAGGGCGGGGCCGGCGTGGTGAAGCTCAACGGCAAGCTGATCCGCCTGGCCTCAGCGCCGGCCGCTGGCGGCGTCCAGCTTTCGGCGGAGACCCTGTCGCTGCAGATCTCCAGCGGGGAAACGGCTCCGGACGCCGACTTGGCTGAGGCCGAGATGGTGTTCAATCTACGCCAGGGCGAAGGCCTGACGGTGGGCTATGGCGGCTATTATGGTTGCGCCCCCGCTTCGGAAGGGAGCCCCTAGTCGGCCTCGTCCGTTGTCGTCCGACCGGGGAAGCCGGGCAGGGACCAGCGGAAGAGGATGGCGCCGGCCCGGATGGCCAGGCCGACGGCGAAGCCGGCCAGGGCCGCCGGCATCTGGGGGACGCCCGCCACGTTCAGGACCACGAAGACCCCGGCCCCCACCAGGGCGGCCGAGACATAGATCTCGCGCTTGAGCAGCACCGAGGGCTCCTCGGCCAGCACATCGCGGAGCACGCCGCCGAAGGTGGCGGTCAGCACCCCCATCACCACCGCGGCGCCTGCCGGGACCCCGAAGGCGAGGGCCTTGGCCGCGCCGATCACGGCGTAGGCGCAGAGGCCAAGGGCGTCGAGCCAAGTGAGGATGATCAGCCGCGCCTTGCCGGCGCCGAACAACCAGACCGCCAGCGCCGCGGCCAGCGGGGCGATCAGATATTCCGGGGCGATCACCCAGAAGACCGGGGCGTCGATCAGCAGGTCCCGCAGGGTGCCGCCGCCCACGCCGGTGACCGCGGCGAAGAAGGTGAAGGTGACGATGTCGTGTTTGCGCCGGGCTGCGGCCAGGGCGCCCGAGGCGCCGAACACGAACACCGCGGCATAGTCCAGCCAGACAAGGGCCGCCCCCAGGCCTTCCTCCATGATCAGCTCCTTGGAATTCGCCCTGATGCTAGCCCGCGGGCGCCGATCCTGCGAGGGCGCGTGACGGGGGAGGCGGCCGGCGCTAGAAGCGCCCCATGACGCAGGAAAAGAAAGGCTGGCTTCAGCGGCTGACCACCGGCCTGTCGCGCTCGTCGCGGCAGATGTCGGAGACCGTGGTGGCGAGCTTCGTCAAGCAGCCCCTGGACCAGGCCAAGCTGGACGAGCTGGAGGAGATGCTGATCGAGGCCGATCTGGGCCCGCATTCAGCCGCCCGGATCACCGCCCGCTTCGCCGAGACCCGCTTCGGCAAGACCGCCGACGAGACCGAGATCAAAGAGGCCCTGGCCGAGGCGATCGGCGAGGAGCTGGCCGCCCGGCGCGGAACCTTCGAACCCTTGAGCGGCCCCAAGCCCTATGTGGTGATGTTCATCGGGGTCAACGGCTCGGGCAAGACCACGACGCTCGGCAAGATCGCCACCGACCTGACCCGCCAGGGGGCCAAGGTGCTGGTGGTGGCTGGCGACACCTTCCGCGCCGCGGCCGTCGAACAGCTGGCGGTGTGGGCGCAGCGGGCCGGCGCCGACTTCATGTCGCGGCCCACGGGCGCGGACGCCGCGGGCCTGGCCTATGACGCCCTGGAGCGGGCCCGGGCCGAGAACTACGACGTCCTGCTGATCGACACCGCCGGCCGGCTGCAGAACAAGCAGGGGCTGATGGACGAGCTTCTGAAGATCAACCGGGTGCTGAAAAAGGTCGATCCCGAGACCCCGCACGAGACCCTGCTGGTGCTGGACGCCACGGTGGGGCGCAATGCGCTGGCCCAGGAGAACATCTTCGGCAACCAGATCGGCGTCTCCGGCATCGTCATGACCAAGCTGGACGGCACCGCCCGGGGCGGGGTGCTGGTGCCG
Organism: uncultured Caulobacteraceae bacterium; assembly: GCA_937910255.1. GTDB lineage: Bacteria > Pseudomonadota > Alphaproteobacteria > Caulobacterales > Caulobacteraceae > Phenylobacterium. The sequence goes on from CALEOQ010000192.1 coordinate 2,233, forward strand.
GTGGCCCAGGCCTCGGACTCGCCGATCAAGCTGATCGGGGTTGGCGAAGGGGTGGATGATCTGCAACCCTTCGAACCCCACGCCTTCGCCCGCTCCCTGGTGGGACTGGAGACCCAATGACCCTGTCGCCCGGCGCCCACAAGATGGTGCGTTTCGTCGTCGATTACGGCGGCCTGCTGGCCTTTCTGGCGGGCTTCTTCCTGACCGGCCGCGACCTGATCGCGGCCACCTGGTGGCTGGTGGCCGGCTCGGCGCTGTCCCTGATCATCGGCCTGGTCTTCGAGCGGCGGATCGCGCCGATCCCGGCCATCTCCGGCGGGGCGGCGCTGTTCTTCGGCGGCCTGACCCTGATCTCCCAGGACGAGATGTTCGTGAAGATCAAGCCGACCATCATGAACCTGATCTTCGGCGCCGGCCTGCTGGGGGGCCTGGCCCTGGGCAAGAACCCGTTGAAGATGATGCTGGGCACGGCGCTGCAGCTGCCGGACGCGGCCTGGCGCAAGCTGACCTTCAATTACGGGCTCTATTTCATCGCCATCGCCGTGCTCAACGAGGTGGTCTGGCGCACCCAGAGCAACGAGGTCTGGGTGCTGTTCCGCATGCCGGGGCTGATGATCCTGGGGCTGGTCTTCTCGTTCAGCCAGGTGCCGCTGATGATGAGGCACGCCAAGACCGAAGAGCCGCCGCCGCCGCCCAGCCCAGGTTGAGTGGCAGGTCTGTAGCCTTCCGCCGCCCACGGACGTTCCGTCGTCAAAGCGACGCAGAAGGCCTATAGTCTTTGCGTAATCGGGATGGTCGCAAAGGGGGCGGGCCGATGGCGAAGGACAAGACCCAGAGATCGGAAGAGCGTCGTGTAGGGAAAGAGTGTAGAAATCGGTGGTGGCCGTAACATTAAAAAAACATGACTGCTTCATCATCTTCTTTAGGAATTTCATCCATACAACCTTTTAATCATAACACGGATAACTGTCTGTTTACAACT
>CALEOQ010000193.1 GCA_937910255.1 uncultured Caulobacteraceae bacterium
GATAGAGGAAGGCAACAGCAGCAGGATCACGGATGAGTGATAATATGTGTTTTTTTTTTCAAGCAGAAGACGGCATACGAGATTACGACGTGACTGGAGTTCAGACGTGTGCTCTTCCGATCTGCCGCTGGCCGACTAAGCCGATCAGGCTAAGGCGACGAAGGGCTCAGGCTGGCTTGATCGGCAGGGCCAGACGCAGGCTGAGCTCCTTGAGCTGGCGCTCCTCCACCTCAGACGGCGCGCTCATCATCAGGTCCTGGCCCTGCTGGTTCAGCGGGAAGGCGATGACCTCGCGGATGGCGCTCTCGCCGGCCAGCAGCATGACGATGCGGTCGATGCCCGGCGCCAGGCCGCCGTGGGGCGGGGCGCCATAGCGGAACGCGTTCAGCATGCCGCCGAACTGCTCTTCAACCACCTGCTGGCTGTAGCCGGCGATCTCGAAGGCCTTGATCATCACATCGGCCCGGTGGTTCCGCACCGCGCCCGAGCACAGCTCATAGCCGTTGCAGACGATGTCGTACTGGTAGGCCAGGATATCCAGCGGATCCTTGGTCTGCAGCGCCTCCATCTCGCCCTGGGGCATGGAGAAGGGGTTGTGCGAGAAATCGACATGGTTCGACTCCTCGTTCAGCTCGAACATCGGGAAGTCGACGATCCAGACGAACTCGAACCGGTCTTCATCCACCAGCTTCAGGTCCGTCCCGACCTTGGTGCGGGCCGCGCCTGCGAACTTGTAGAAGACCTTGGGGTCGCCGGCGGCGAAGAAGGCCGCGTCCCCCTGGCCAAGGCCCAGCGCGCGCATCAGCCCATCGGTCTTCTCGGCGCCGAGGTTCTTGGCGATCGGGCCGCCCCAGCCGCCCTGGTCCTCGCTCCAGAAGATATAGCCAAGGCCCGGCTGGCCCTCCCCTTGGGCCCAGGAATTCATCCGGTCGCAGAAGGCGCGGCTGCCGCCCTTGGGCGCAGGGATGGCCCACACCGCGTTCTTGGCGTCTTCCAGGATGCGGGCGAACAGGCCAAAGCCGCCGCCGCGGAAATGGTCGGACACGTCCTGCATCTCGATGGGGTTGCGCAGGTCGGGCTTGTCGGAGCCGTACTTGGCGATCGCCTCGCGATAGGGGATGCGCGGGAAGGGATAGGGCGTGACTGGCTTGCCGTCGCCGAACTCCTCGAAGACCCCATGCATCACCGGCTCGATGGCGGCGAAGATGTCCTCTTGGGTGACGAAGCTCATCTCCACGTCGAGCTGGTAGAATTCCAGGCTGCGGTCGGCGCGAAGGTCCTCGTCGCGGAAGCAGGGCGCGATCTGGAAGTAGCGGTCGAAGCCGGCGACCATCAGCAGCTGCTTGAACTGCTGCGGCGCCTGGGGCAGGGCGTAGAACTTGCCCGCATGCAGGCGCGAGGGCACCAGGAAGTCCCGGGCGCCTTCCGGCGACGACGCCGTCAGGATCGGGGTCTGGAACTCGTTGAAGCCCTGGTCGGTCATCCGGCGCCGGATGGAGGCGATCACCTGGCTGCGCAGCAGGATGTTGCGATGCAGGGTCTCGCGCCGCAGGTCGAGATAGCGGTGCTTGAGGCGGATTTCCTCCGGATAGTCCGGCTCGCCAAACACCGGCAGCGGCAGTTCGGCGGCTTCCGACAGCACGTCCACGCCCTTGGCCTGGACCTCGATCTCGCCGGTGGGCAGGTTGGGGTTCACCGTGTCGGGCGTGCGGGCGACCACCTCGCCCTCGACGCAGATGACGCTCTCGGCCCGCAGGCGCTCCACCGTGGCGAAGCCCGGGGTCTCCGGCGCGAACACCAGCTGGGTCAGGCCGTAATTGTCCCGCAGGTCGATGAAGACCAGCCCCCCATGGTCGCGCTTGCGATGGATCCAGCCGGAAAGGCGGACGGTCTTGCCCGTGTCGACGGCGCGAAGCTGGCCGCAGGTGTGGGAGCGGTAAGGGTGCATGAGGCGTCGCAGAAAAAGCAGGGAAAACGAGGCGCGGAAGGGCGCATGTGGGGCCTGCCTTGTCAAGGCGGCGGGCCGGCGCAAGCCAGCCCGCATCCCGGTAATCGGCGGCCTATTTCGCGGGATCGACCAGGGCCTGGTAGACCAGGGTCCGGGTGGCGGTCCCAAGATCGGGTCCGCCGGTGCCGCCGAAGCGCTGGATCATCCCGACGAACACGATGTCGTTGGTGGGATCGACCCAGAACCAGGTGCCGGCCGCTCCGCCCCAGCTGAGCGTCCCCTTCCCTTCCAGGCCGCCGGCCTTGCGGGGGTCCTTGATCACCGCGAAGTCGAGGCCAAAACCCACGGCGTCATTGAAGCGCATGCCCACCGAGCCGTTGGACGACACCAGGGCCTCCTCCGGAATCATGTCGGTCCCCATCAGCTCGACCGTGGCCGGCGCCAGGATGCGCACCCCGTCCAGCTCGCCGCCATTGGCGATCATCTGGGCGAAGCGGGCATAGTCGGACGCCGTCGAGACGAGGCCGCCGCCGCCGGATTCCATGCGCGGAGCCACGGTGAAGTCCTGGGCCGGCGCCCCGGCCAGCTCCTTGGCTTCGAACAGACGCCCGCCATTGGGCGCGCCCACATAGACGGCCGCCAGGCGATCAGCTTGTCCGGTCCGGACCTGGAAGCCGGTGTCGGTCATCTTCAGCGGCCGGAAGATGCGCTCGGCCATGAAGTCGCCCAGGGTCTGGCCGGTCAGCTTCTCGACGATATGGCCCTGGATGTCGACGGCGATGGAATAGCTCCAGTCCGTACCCGGTTGAAACATCAGAGGAATGGTGGCGGTCTTCTCGACCATCTCCTGCAGGGAGGACGAGCTCAGGACGCGCTTGTCGCGGAACATCCGATCGACGGCGTGCTCCTCAGACAAGCCATAGCCGAAGCCGGCCGTATGGCTCATCAGCTCGCGCATGGTCGGGTCGCGGGTGACGGGCTCTAGGATCGGCTGACCCTCGGCGTCCGTCCCGGTCATCACCTTGAGATCGGCCAGTTCGGGGACGTACTTGCTGATCGGATCGTCCAGCCGCCAGCGGCCCTCCTCGAACAGGATCATCAGGGCCACGCCGGTGATCGGCTTGGTCATGGAATAGATGCGGAAGATGGCGTCCTTCTCCATCGGCCGCTGATCAGCCAGGCTCGCCTGCCCATAGGTGTTGAAGGCCACCACCTTGCCGTGGCGCGCCAGCAACGTGGTCATGCCGGCCACGCGGCCGTCGGTGACGGCCTGGGCCATGGCGGCGTCCAGGCGCTCAAGACGTTTGGAGGAGAACCCCACCGATTCGGGACTGGCGGCGGCCGGCAGCGGCGCGGGCGCCCGCTGGGCCAGGGCTGCGGGCGGCGCAGCCATCACGGCGACAGCCAGCGTCGCCGCAGCCAGGCGGTTGAAGTGGAACATGTGAGGCCTCCCCTAAAGCTCTTTGGGAGGGACCCTATCGGAGCGTGCGGCCGCCGCAATGGCCAAGCTGACCATGGCGGGGCGCCGGGGGCTTATTTCGGCTTGAACCGCTTGCTGGTCGGGAAGCCGCGCGGCGCCAGCTTGCCGGCCCCGGCCCGGCGACCCAGCCAGTCGCGCCATTCGGCCCAGACCCGGGTGCGACCGGCCGGATCGATCCAGGTGGCGCCCGCCTCGGCCTCGAACACCGTGGCGTCCCGCAGGCCGCCCTCGCGATAGGCCTGCAGCTTGACCCCCTTGCCGCGGGGCATGTCAGGCAGCTCGGCGGTGGGGAAGATGAGGATCTTGCCGTTGTCGCCGATCACCGCGATGTGGTCGCCGCGCACGGCCAGGGTCGGCAGGGCGCAGATCGGAAGAGCACACGTCTGAACTCCAGTCACGTCGTAACCTCGTATGCCGTCTTCTGCTTGATAAAAAAAAACCGCCTATACAGTCCCTGCTTCACCGCG
>CALEOQ010000194.1 GCA_937910255.1 uncultured Caulobacteraceae bacterium
TAGGAATTAATTGGAGATTTCAGTATGATCTAGTGAGGTTTGCTGTTTATCAAGCAGAAGACGGCATACGAGGTTACGACGTGACTGGAGTTCAGTCGTGTGCTCTTCCGATCTAGGCCGTTGGCGGTGTCGGTGGCGTCGGTCTCGAAATAGATCTTCTTCACATCGAGATTGGCGCTCCAGGGGCCGACCGTGGCGATGTCCACACCGGCCTGCAGGGCGATGCCAAAGCCGTCGTCGATGTCGAGGTTGAAGCCGTTCTTGTCCGAGCCGCTGTAGAACAACATGTAGTTCACACCTGCGCCCACATAGGGGCTGACCTTGCCGGCCGGGGCGAAGTGGTATTGCAGGGCGACGACCGGCGGCACCACCCAGGTTTCCTTGACCTTCACGTCCGTGCCGGGGCCTTGCGCCTTCACCGTGTGCTTGGTGGTCCCGGCGATGACCTCGACGGCGATATTGTCGGTGAAGAAATAGCTGAGGCCGATGGTCGGCATGACATCGGCGTTGACCTCAGCGGTGAGGCCGGTGGCCACGCCGCTCAGGGTCGTGATCGGGTCGCCCGCCTCGGGATCGACCGCGGTCACCCGGACATTGAGCATCTTCACGCCGGCGGCCTTGGGCTGAAAGTCCTGGGCCTGAGCGGCGCTGGCCAGGCCGAGAGCGAGGCTGGCGGCGAGGAGGGCGGTGGTGGTCTTCATGTCTATCCCCTTGTGAACGGCCGCCCCTTTGGAGCTTGGCCGTGCTTCGGGATTGCGCTTGGCGCGGCGGGGCCTCCTTGATCTGGCTCAAGCCTCAGCTTGGGCCCGATGTCGCAGGGTTTGATGCGGGTCAAGGCGGGGGGAGCGGCGATGGGCTCCTGTCGTGAGGCAACCCGCAAGGAACCGATCCCATGTCGAAATCCATCGCCAAAGACATCCGTGAAGACATCGACGACACGCTCGAGGATGTGGCCAAGGCGCTGCGCGCCGCCGCCGAAAGCCTCGCCGATGAGAGCGAGGAGGCCGTCGCCAAGGCTGCTGTCGCCGTGCGGCATGCCGCCGACGCCCTGGCCGAACGCGCCAAGCCAGCCCGCGAGTTGGCCGACAAGGCGGTCAAGGAGGTGCGTGATCATCCCATGGCCTCGGCCGGCGCGGCCCTGACCGCCGCGGCCCTCCTGATCAGCGTCCTGGTCGCTGAACGCCGCAAGAAGGGTTAGCCTGGTCCGGCCCTGACCGCGCCTGAAACGAGGTTCCCATGGCCTTCAAGGACATCCTGCTCCACCTCGACACCTATCCGGACCCCGTCGCCGATTGGGCGGCCGATCAGGCGCTGGCCTTCTGTGCGAGCCTGGGCGATCAGGTTACGGCGGTGGCCTTCCACGTGACCATCGCCCTGAAGTCCAACCGGCTGGCGGACTTCGCGCTGAAGTTCGGCGAACTGGCGCGATCGGAGGAGGGCCGCAGCCGTGCCGCAGCCGACCATCTCCTCACCCGGTTTGAGTCCGCCGCGATTGCTGCGGGGGTCTATGGCGGGCGCATCTGTCCCGCCGCGGAGGTGTTCGAGGTTCCCGACCTGGTCGCCCGACTGGCCCGGACCCGAGATATCTGCGTCGTCCCCTACGGGCGCGATCCTGGTCCCCAGCAGGGCCTGGCCGAGGCGCTGATCTTCTCGTCGGGCCGACCGGTGATCATCTTCCGCCCGCAGGACGCGAATGCGCCGGCGACCAGAATCGGGACGGTGGTCATCGCCTGGGATGGCGGTCGCTCGGCCGCCGCGGCCTTGGCGGCGGCGCTTCCGGTGCTGCGAGCCGCCCATACGGTGGTGGTGCTGACCATCCTGAATGAGAAGCCCTCGGCGACCCCCGCCGTCGCCGACGACGTCATTCGCCACCTGGCGCAGCATGGGGTCGAAGCCGAGGCCCTGGCGTTTGACTCGGCCGGCGCCAAGATCGGCTCAGTGCTTGAACATGTGGTCGAGCGAACCCGCGCCGATCTGCTGGTCATGGGCGCCTTCGGCCATTCCCGCGCCCGGGAGTTCGTCCTGGGCGGCGCGACCCGCAGCATGATCGAAGCCCCGCCGACCGCCCTGCTTATGGCCCACTGAGGCGCCGCATTCAGCGGCGCAAGTCCGGTGGACTGCGTTTCATGCCGCCGTTTCTGGATTCGCGGGTCACCCTGCGCTAAGCGACTCTCGCCGCGCAGTGGGCGGCGGTCTGTTGTGCGGGGCCTTCCTGTGACGTTTCAGCTTAAGTTTCGAACCCTCGCCGCCACGGCCCTGGGCCTAAGCCTGCTGGCCGGCGGCGCGGCCGCCCAGTCATCAGGCGAGACCATCGCCATTGTCGGCGCCACGGTCCTCGACGCCACCGGCGCAGCGCCCCGGGTGGCCAATGTGCTGATCCGCGACGGGCCGATCGCCGCGGTCGGTGCCGAGGTGGGCGCCACCTTCGGCGCGACCACCATCACGGGGCTGGGCACCGGCCCTCCCCCCGGCTC
>CALEOQ010000195.1 GCA_937910255.1 uncultured Caulobacteraceae bacterium
GGGCGTCGCTGGACGTGTGATGTGCGCGTCTGCGCTCGTTTTTTTTTTTGCAGGAGCCGGCGCCCACCGAGCGCTACACTCTTTCCCTACCCGCCGCCCTTCGGATCTGCTCCATCAGCGCCGGCTGGGCGATGGCCGAACCGATGGAGTCCTCGGTGAAGGGCTTCCCATTGGGCGCGATGGCGTGGGCGCCCGCCTGCAGCACCCGCTCGGCCAGGGGGGTGTCGTTGGTGATGGCCACGTCGCCCGGCGCCACATGCTCGGCGATCCAGTCGTCGGCCACGTCGGGACCCGCATCGACGATCACCCGCTCCACCATCGGCGAAGTGGGAATCATCATGAAGGCGTTGGACACCACCCAGGTCTTCAGGCCGTAGCGCTGGGCCACCTTGTAGACCTCGTCCTTCACCGGACAGGCGTCGGCGTCGATGAAGAGTTCGATGGGCTTTTGGTCCATGGCGGTCCTTGTGCGTTCGGCGTGGCGGACATATGGCGCAGGATCGCGCCTCAGGCTTCCAGATCCTGCTTGAGCCGGTCCAGAAGACCCACCGCCTGGGTGGCATAGGCGCCGATCCATCGGTCGTGGATGTGCTTGATCGGCAGGGGATTGAGGTGGTTCCACCGCTCGCGGCCGCGGCGCTCGGCGATCACCAGATCGGCGGCGTCCAGCACCTTGAGGTGCTGCATCACGGTGCAGCGGTCCAGCTTGGGAAAGAGGGCGCACAGATCCCCCGTCGTGCGGGGATTATCCTTCAGAGCGTCGAGCAGTTCGCGGCGGAGGGGGGAGGCCAAGGCCTTGAAAACCCGATCTGATTCGCTGGCCGTTGACATGTTATAAAATTATAACATTAATGAGCCCGACGCAATGCGGCGTTGGTCAGGGGAGGTTGCTGTGGATCTGAAGTTCAAGGTGTCGGCCCATATCGCCCGGCCCGTGTCCGAGGTGTTTGAAGCGGTCGCCGATCCCGCCAAACTGTCTGGCTATTTCACCACCGGCGGCGCCAGGGGGCGGCTCGAAACCGGGGCCACGGTCTATTGGGATTTTCACGATTTCCCCGGGGCCTTTCCGGTGGAGGTGCAGTCGGTCGACCCAAACAGCCGCATCGTGCTCAACTGGGCCGCCGAAGACCGCAACGGCGCCTATCCGACCACCGTGGTCATGACGTTCGAGGCGCTGGAGGATGGGCGCACCCTGGTGACCATTTCGGAATCCGGCTGGCGGGAGACCCCCGAAGGCCTCGCGGCCTCCTACGGCAACTGCCAGGGCTGGATGCAGATGCTCTGCGCGCTCAAGGCCTATCTGGAGTACGGGGTGAACCTGCGCGAGGGCATGTTCAAATAGGCTCAGCGGTCCGGGGCCTGAGCTTAGCCAGGCTTTTTCTCGCCCGGCTTCGTCTTGAAGGTGTCGCCGACCACGGTGGGATCGGGGCCGTCGGGGCCGGCGGCATGGCGCGACTTCTCGCCGTTGTGCTTGATCTCGTCCTCGGAGGCGAGCCCCGGCTGCTTGCCCAGGGGCTGGGCGGCGTTGTCCTTGCGGCCTTCGGACTGGAGCGGGGTCTTGGTCATCGGGGTCTCCGCAACGCTTTGATGTGGGCTGGCCGGGGGCCACAGGCGCAATCCGCTGGCGACCCGGGAGTTCCCCAACCGACCGTCACATCGTCCCTCTGCCGAAGGCCAACCTCTACCGAAGGCCAACCTCTACCGAAGGCCAACCTCTACCGAAGGCCAACCTCTACCGAAGGAACGAAAGGCCGCCGCAACGGGTCTTAGGGACTTCAGACCGGTAGGAGGCCCCACCTTGTCCACCAGAGAGACGTCCGCGCCCGCCGAATGGCGGCGAAAGGCCGGAGACATTTCCCACGATCTGCTCAGCTTTGGCCGATGGATGGGGGGCAAGCCCCTGGCCAACGCGCCGTCCGTGGAATTCACCACGCCCAGCGGCGGGCGGATGAGGCTCATGACAGACCGGGTGCGCGCCCGGCCGGCCCTGACGCCGCAGCTGTCCTTCATGCTGGGCCAAAACGCCATCGGCCTGGGGGTCTGGGGCCTCTTGTTCCCCAAGGCGGTGAACAGGTTCCTGGGCGTGCAGGCCTCGCCCCAGGCGACCCAGGCCCTGTTTGGCGCCCGAGAGATGGCCACCGGCGTGAGCCTGTTCTCCAACCCGACGCGGTCGGGGGTGCTGTGGGCCCGCGTGGCCGGCGACCTGTTTGATATCGCCGTCCTGAGCCGGCTGAACCGGCCTGACAACCCGAAGCGGGGGAATGCCCGCATGGCCCTGGGCGTCGTCCTCGCGGTCACGGCCCTCGACGCCATCGCCGCGGCGCGGCTGTCCAATGTCCAACGTAACAGCGCTTCGGGAGGCGCCCGATGAAAGCGATCTGCTGGCAAGGCAAGAAGGATCTCCGTTGTGAGGAGGTCCCCGATCCGATCATCGAAGATCCCAGGGACGCGGTGATCCGCGTCACATCCACCTGCATCTGCGGGTCGGACCTGCACCTCCGGAACGGCTTCGTCCCCACCATGTGCGCCGGGGACGTCATGGGCCACGAATCCATGGGCGAGGTGGTGGAGGTCGGCGCCGAGGCCCGCGCCCAGGGTCTGTCGGTGGGCGACCGGGTGGTGGTTCCGTTTCAGATGACCTGCGGCGTCTGCGAGCAGTGTCAGGCCGGCAACTATTCGGTCTGCCAGACCACCAACCGCAATGCTGATCTGGCCAAGGCCTTCTTCGGCGACACGACCGCCGGCCTGTTCGGCTACTCCCACATCACCGGCGGCTATGCCGGCGGCCAGGCGGAATATCTGCGCACCCCCTTCGCGGCCACCTCGCTGATCAAGATCCCCAAGACCGGCGCCGACGAGACCTATCTGTTCCTCAGCGACATCCTGCCCACCGGCTGGCAGGCGGCCGCCTTCGCCGATATCCAGCCCACCGATACGGTGGCGATCTGGGGCTGTGGGCCGGTGGGCCTGTTCAGCGTGCTCTCGGCCATCCTCCAGGGGGCCCGCCGCGTCATCGCCATCGACGACGTGCCCGAGCGCCTGGCCATGGCCCGACAGCTGGGCGCCGAGGTGATTGATCGCAGCCAGGCCAAGGTCCTGCCGACCCTCAAGGAAATGACCGGCGGCCACGGTCCGGAAAAGTGCATCGACGCCGTCGGCATCGAGGCCCACGGTCCCACGCCCCTGCTGGAGCTGATCGACCGGGCGCAGACCGCCCTCAAGCTGGAGACCGAACGTCCGG
>CALEOQ010000196.1 GCA_937910255.1 uncultured Caulobacteraceae bacterium
GGGGAGGAGGGGGGGAGAACGGGGTGTAGACACGTGCGGGAGACGACGGACGTACGGGAGACGGCCGAGGGGGGCTGAGGGGGGTCGAGGGGGGGTGGCGGGACGAGGCCCTGGTCCTCTGGTTGCCAGGGCCGGCCAGCTATACCGGCGAGGACAGCGCCGAGCTGCACCTGCATGGGGGGCCAGCCGTCGTCGAAGGCGTGTTGGAGGCCCTGGCCGGACTGGGCTTGCGCCTGGCGCAGGCCGGCGAGTTCACTCGCCGGGCCTTCGAGCACGGCAAGCTTGATCTCGCCCAGGCCGAGGGTGTGGGCGACCTGATCGAGGCCGAGACAAAGGCCCAGCGGCGCCAGGCCCTGGACCAGCTGGGCGGCCGGCTGAGCGGCGCCCAGGCCCGCTGGCGCGAGGCCCTGGTGGAGGCCCTGGCGGTGCTGGACGCCGCCGTCGACTTCCCCGACGAGGAGGTGCCGGCCGATGTGGCGGCCCGCGCGGCGCCGGTGCTGGAGGGGCTGATCGCCGAGCTGAAGGCGGCGACGGAAGCGGCCGAGCGGGGCGCGCGGGTGCGGGAGGGATACCGGATCGCCCTGATGGGCCGGCCCAACGCCGGCAAGAGCACCCTGCTGAACGCCCTGGCCCGGCGGGAGGCGGCGATCGTCACCGCCACGGCCGGCACCACCCGGGACATTATCGAGGTCCCCATGGTCCTGGCCGGCTACAAGGTGATCCTGGCCGACACCGCTGGGCTTCGCGACACCGAGGACGAGATCGAGGCCGAGGGCGTGCGCCGGGCGCGGGCCTGGGGCGAGGGGGCGGATCTGCGCCTCTGGCTCCTGGACGGGTTGGAGGACCAGAGCGACCAGGCGCCGGAGGAGGCAGGGCCCGATGACCTGATCCTGGCCACCAAGCGGGACCTGGGCGAGCCCGTGACGCGCATCGGCACGCCGTTCACCGTCCGCAGCCCCAATGACCTGGCCTGGCTTGAGGCCGCCCTGGCCGAGCGGGTGGCCGCCGACCTGGGGGGCGCTGAGCCGCCGGCGGCCACGCGGCTGCGACATCGCGAGCTGTTGGCCGAGGCCACCCAGCGGCTGGAACGGGCCCTGGCCGAAACCGATCACCCTGAACTGGCGGCGGAGGATGTGCGGCTGGCCGCCCGGGCCCTGGATCGCATCACCGGGCGGATCGGCGCCGAGGACGTGCTGGACCGGGTGTTCTCGAGCTTCTGCATCGGCAAGTGATGTTTCACGTGAAACTGCGGGCCTGGCATGCCCAGTGTTTCACGTGAAACAGCGAATTTCTCGCGGTCAGACGGCGTCAAACCCGAGGTGTGACCCCGGCGCCCGTCGACCTGGCCCGTCTGCTGACCTATATATGAGGGCCGCCCTGCGCGCGCAGCGGCGACCGGAATTCAAGGTCACGGCGTGAACACCCAACTCTTCCAGCATCCGACAGGCGGCGCGGCCGACGCGCAGACCTGGGACGTCATCGTCATCGGCGGCGGCCATGCCGGCTGTGAGGCGGCCGCCGCGGCGGCGCGGGTCGGCGCCCGCACCCTGCTGCTGACCCATAAGCTTGAAACCATCGGCGAGATGTCCTGCAACCCGGCCATCGGCGGCTTAGGCAAGGGCCATCTGGTGCGTGAGATCGACGCCCTCGATGGGGTGATGGCACGGATGGGCGACAGGGCCGGCATCCAGTACCGCCTGCTCAACCGCTCCAAGGGCGCCGCCGTCCGCGGCCCGCGCTCGCAAATCGACCGGAAACTCTATCGCCAAGCCATGCAGGCCGAGCTGGCGTCCACGCCCAACCTCACCCTCAAGGGCGAGGCCGTCGAGGACCTGATCGTGCAGGACGGGCGGGTTGAGGGCGTGGTGGGCGCCAGCGGCCAAACCTATCGGGCGGGCCGGGTGGTCTTGACCACGGGCACATTCCTGAAGGGCCTGATCCATCTGGGCGACCGCCGCATCCCGGCCGGCCGCGCGGGCGAGGCGCCGGCCATCGGCCTGGCCGACCGGCTCTATGACAGCGGCCTGGCCATGGGCCGGTTGAAGACCGGCACCCCGGCGCGGCTGGACGGCGCGACCATCGCCTGGGACCGGTTGGACATGCAGCAGGCCGATGACCCGCCGACGCCCTTTTCCTTTCTGACCCGCCAGATCACCACGCCGCAGATCGCCTGCGGCATCACCCACACCACCGAAGCGACGCATCAGATCATCGCCGAACGGCTGTCGGAATCGGCGGTCTATGGTGGGCGGATCAGCGGCCGGGGGCCGCGCTACTGCCCGTCCATCGAGGACAAGGTGGTCCGCTTCGCCGACAAGACCAGCCACCAGATCTTCCTGGAGCCGGAGGGGCTGGACGACGACACCGTCTATCCCAACGGCATCTCGACCTCGGTCTCCGAAGAGACCCAGGACCTGTTCCTGCGCACCATTCCCGGCCTCGAGCAGGTGCGGGTGAAGCGGTATGGCTACGCCATCGAGTATGACTATGTGGATCCCCGCGAGCTCTATCCGACGCTGGAGGTCAAGCGGCTGCCGGGCCTCTACCTGGCCGGCCAGATCAACGGCACCACGGGCTATGAGGAGGCCGGCGCCCAGGGCCTGGTGGCCGGGCTGAACGCCGCGCGGTCGGCCGGCGGCGGCGAGCCCCACGTGTTCGCCCGGGACGAGGCCTGTATCGGGGTGCTGATCGACGACCTGGTCACCCGCGGCGTAACTGAGCCCTACCGCATGTTCACCAGCCGGGCGGAGTTCCGCCTGATCCTTCGGGCCGACAACGCCGACCAAAGGCTGACGGAAAAGGGTATCGCCCTTGGCGTGGTCGGGACGGCGCGCGAGAACGTCTTCGGCGCCAAGGCCGCCGCCCTGGCCGAGGCCCGGGGCGCCGCCGCGCGCCTCACCCTGTCTCCGGCCAAGGCGGCCCAGGCCGGCCTGCCGGTCAAGGCCGACGGGGTGGTGCGCAATGTGGTGGAGCTGCTGGCCTATCCGACCATCGCCTTCGAAGACCTGGCCGCCCTCTGGCCGGAGCTGAAGACCTGGGCGCCGGAGATCCGCGAGCAGGTGGAGATCGACGCCAGCTATGCCGGCTATCTCGATCGCCAGGCGGCTGACGTGGCCGCCTTCCGCCGGGACGAGGATCTGCGCCTGCCGGCCGAGCTGGACTATGCCGGCGTCGGCGGCCTCTCCAACGAGGTGCGCGAAAAGCTCGCCGCCATCCGCCCGCTGACGCTTGGCCAGGCCGCGCGCATCGAAGGGGTGACGCCCGGCGCGCTCACCGCCCTGCTGGCCCATGTCCGACGCAAGGTGGCGGCATGAGCGCGAACGCTCTGCCGGCGCCGGATTCCGCCGAAAATGGACCGCAAAAAATCGCCGCTGTGGCGCACAGCGCCGTACCTCACATCGACGAAGCAGAATTTGTGCGGCTCAGCGGAGCCTCAGAGGCGCAGATTTCGGCTCTGCGGACCTATCGAGACCTGCTAACCGACTGGAATCAAAGAATGAATCTGGTGGGCCCGGCCACCTTGCCCGACTTCTGGGGAAGGCACGCCTGGGACTCAGCTCAGCTCATTTTGTTGGCGCCGCAGGCCCTGACCTGGGCGGATCTGGGCGCCGGCGCCGGCCTGCCCGGAATCGTCCTGGCCATTCTCGGCCAAGGACGCGAAGGCTTCGAGGTCCACCTGGTGGAGAGCATGGCCAAGCGCTGCCGCTTCCTGGAGGAGGTGGTTAGCGTCCTGGACCTGCCGGCGACGATTCATAATGACCGTGCGGAAAACCTGTCGCGGGATGTGGATATCGTGACCGCCCGGGCTTGCGCCCCCATGACGCGCCTGCTTGGCTATGCCAAGCCTTGGCTGGACGGGAACAACACCGCCCTCTTCCTCAAGGGCCAGGACGTGGCCGCCGAAATGGAGGCGGCGCGGTCGGCCTGGCGGTTCGAGGCGGAGCTTCTGCCCAGCGCCAGCGATCCCCGCGGCCGCATCGTTCGCCTGAGGAACAAGATCCATGTCCGCCGAAGCTGAGGTCCAGGACGCCAGGCCCGCCGTCGCCGGCGCCAGCCGCGCCCGCGTCCTGGTGATCGCCAACCAGAAGGGCGGGGTGGGCAAGACCACCACGGCCATCAATCTGGGCACCGCGCTGGCCGCGGTCGGCGAGAAGGTGCTGCTGATCGACTCCGACCCGCAGGGCAATGCGTCCACGGGCCTGGGCGTCGGCCGCGCCAAGCGCAAGACCACCCTCTATGACGTGCTGATGGGAGAGAAGCCGGCGGTGGAGGCTGTGGTGCCCACCGACCTGCCGGGCCTCTACATCATTCCGGCCGATCCGGACCTGTCCGGCGTCGAACTGGAGATCGGCTCGCAGAGCCGGCGGTCGTTCAAGCTGCGCGACGCCCTGGAGCAGATTCGCCGGGACGGGGACTTCACCTATGTCCTGATCGACTGCCCGCCGTCCCTGAACCTGCTGACCGTCAACGCCATGACCGCGGCCGACGCCGTCCTGGTGCCCCTGCAGTGCGAATTCTTCGCCCTGGAGGGCCTGACCCAGCTGATGCGGACGGTGGAGCTGGTGCGGGGCAGCCTCAATCCGGCCCTGGAGATCCAGGGCGTGGTGCTGACCATGTATGACCGCCGCAACAGCCTGTCCGAACAGGTGGCCAGCGATGTGCGCGAGCACTTCGGCCAGAAGGTCTACGACACCGTCATCCCCCGCAATGTGCGGGTGTCGGAGGCGCCGTCCTTCGGCAAGCCGGTGCTGGTCTATGATCTGAAATGCGCCGGCAGCCAGGCCTATCTGAAGCTGGCCCGCGAAGTCGTGGTCCGCGAGCGCCAGCGGCGCGCCAAGGCCGCCTAAAGAGTTGGGAAGATGAGCATGGCGGAAAACCGCAGGGGCCTGGGCCGGGGCCTGTCGGCCCTGTTGGGCGAGGCCGAGGATGAGAACGCCGACGGCGCGGCGACCGCCGCCACGGCCTCGGAGTCGGGTGGAGCCGCGCCCACGGCTCCCCCGCGCGAACTGCCGATCGACCTTGTCGATTCAAATCCGACCCAGCCCCGCACCGTGTTCCACGATGAGGACATGGAGGAGCTGACCAACTCGATCCGCGAACGCGGCGTGCTGCAGCCGATCCTGGTGCGGCCCAGGCCCAATGGCCGCTTCGAGATCGTCGCCGGCGAGCGGCGCTGGCGGGCGGCGCAGAAGGCTGGCCTGCACAATGTGCCCGTGGTGGTCCGCGAGCTCGACGACCTGCAGGTGATGGAGATCGCCATTGTTGAGAACGTCCAGCGGGCCGATCTCAACCCCATCGACGAGGCCCGCGGCTATGAGGTGCTGATCGCCCGGTTCGGCCGCAGCCAGGAGATGGTGGCGCAGGTGGTGGGCAAGAGCCGCAGCCATGTGGCCAACATGCTGCGCCTGCTGACCCTGCCCGGCGCGGTGCTGAACCTGGTGGTGGAGGGCAAGCTTTCGGCCGGCCACGCGAGGGCCCTGATCACCTCGGACAACGCCGAGGCCCTGGCCCAGCAGATCATGGCCAAGGGGTTGTCGGTGCGCGACACCGAGGCCCTGGTGCGCAAGGGCGCCGAACCGGCGGCCCGTGGCGGCGGCGCGCGCAGCGGCGGCGGCTCGGGCGCGGACAAGGATACTGACACCCTGGCCCTGGAGAACGACCTGGCCGAGGTGCTGGGCCTCTCGGTCCAGATCGCCGACCGCGGCGGGGCCGGCGAGCTGAAGATCAGCTACAAGACCCTGGAACAGCTGGACGACCTCTGCCGGAGACTGTCTCGCACGGGGTGAGCCGGGGGGTCTGAGTCTCGTCTTTGGAGCGCCTGCAGCGCGCAAAGCGGCGGTCACCAAGACCCTACCCCTCGCCGTCACCCTGGGCCTTGTGCCCAGGGTCCCTCTCTACGCTTGCGCCCGCCCTCGACAGGGACCCTCGGGACAAGCCCGAGGGTGACGCGGGGTGGGAGGTGGCGGCGGGGCCTCGCCAGGCGAGCCTGGGGTAGAGGTCGGCCCAGTGCGGGTTGGTCGCCTCGATCAGGTTGATCTTCCGCTGGCGGGGCCAAGGTTTGAGAGACTTCTCCCGGTCGATCGCCACGCCCTTCAACCCCAGGCCGTCACGATCGGAAGAGCACACGCCTGAACTCCAGTCACGTCGTAACTTGGGATGCCGTCTGCCGCTTGAAAAAAAACCAAGAATACGTC
>CALEOQ010000197.1 GCA_937910255.1 uncultured Caulobacteraceae bacterium
TTTTTACAAGCAGAAGACGGCATACGAGCTTACGACGTGACTGGAGTTCAGACGTGTGCTCTTCCGATCTCTGGCCTCGGCCAGGGGGCCGAAAAGGCGCGCCGCGCCGCCACCCGGGCGGCGGCGCCGCCGGTCTCCCGCGCCCAGAGCACGGCCTCTTCCGGGGTCATCGGCGTCGGGTCCAACTCGCGATAGCGCGCGTCGATCATCAGCTCCAGATCCGCCCGCGACAGCTTGCGACGGGCGATCACCTGCGCCAGGGCCTGGGCGGTGGGATGGTGGCGCACCGGCAGGCCCCCATAGGCCTCGTCCAGCACCTCGCGCCACCAGGCCAGGCGGATCTCCCCCAGCAGGGCGTTTGAGGCCACCTTGGGCGCCCGGGCCAGTTCATGGTCGAAGGCGTAGAGGGCGACCACATCGGCCCGCGCCTCCGGCTCGGCGATCAGCCGGCTGGCCAGCCAACGGTCCGGGTCGACCCGCAGGACCAGGGCGTCCAGGTCCTGCGCCGGAGGGGATGTGTCGTCGCTCATGGGGCTCCAAAAACAAAAGGACCCGCCATGACGGCGGGTCCTCGCAAATCTAGCGCGCTTCGGCGGTCAGCCGAAGATGGTCTGGTTCATGGCCATGGTCACCAGCATCGGCAGCGAAAGCAGCGTGTTGGTGCGCGAAAACAGCATGGCCGTGCGACCGGCCTTGGCCTTGGCCGCATCGTCGGCCTCCACCATGCCCAGCGCGATCTTCTGGTTTGGCCAGATGAACAGCCAGACGTTCAGGAACATGATGATCGCCAGCCACATGCCCACCCCGATGAAGGTGTGCTGCGGCACGACAAAGCCGCTGGCCGCGCCCAGGCTCACGGCCTCAAGCAGGAAGCCGCGGCTCCAGGCCAGGGCGAGACCCGAGACCAGGGTGAACAGCGCCGCCCAGCGGAACCAGAACAGGGCCTCAGGCGCGATGTGCTTGGAGATGGCCGGCTTCATCTCGGCCGGGATGTCGGGCATCTTCCGGATCTGGACGAAGTTGAAATAGTAGAGCAGGCCGATCCAGAGGATGCCGAAGACCAGGTGCATCCAGCGGAACACCGCCTGGACAAAGATCACATCGGCGCCGCGATTGTGCGCCATGTAGCCGATGATCATGACGACCGAGAGCAGCAGGCTCACGATCATCGTATTGCGGAAGTTGGACAGCAGGCCCTGCATCGACGTTTTCCCCGTTTTCTTGGTCCTGGCCTATAGCCGCGCTTCGGGCGGCGCAAGTCCAGTCCCTTGATGCGGGGGCCGGCGGGATCAGACCGCGATCAGGGCGCAGGCCAGGCGGCGCCCCTCGGCCGTCAGCACATTGTACATCCGCGCCGCCGCTGCGGTGTCCATGAATTCCAGGCCGATCCCACCCTTTTGCAGCAGATCCCGCAGGGGCCGCGGCGGCAGGGCGTTGGCCGCGCCCGTGCCCAGGAGCAGGAATTCCACGTCCCGGGCGCCTGCGGCGAACACCGGGTAGAGGGAATCGGGCGTGACGTCGGCGAGCCGGCTGACGGGCCAGGCCGCCGCCACATCGGACACGATCAGCAGGGACCCCGGCCGCCAGACCCCGGACACCCGGAAACCGCCGGGTCCGAAGCTGTCCAGACTGGGCGCGTCCCGGGCCACGGCCTAGGAGCGGACGGGCAGAGGCTCGGCCTCGTCCTCGCCGCGCTTGACGCCCCACAGCAGAATGACCGGGGCGGCCACATAGATGGACGAATAGGTGCCGATGACGACGCCGAAGATCATGATCACCGAGAAGGCGAACAGGGTCGGGCCGCCGAACAGGGCCAGGCCCGTCAGGGCCAGGATGGCGGTCAGGCCGGTGATCACGGTGCGCGACAGGGTCTCATTGATCGTCAGGTCTATGATCTCGGCCAAGGGCATGACCTTGTACTTTCGAATGTTCTCCCGCAGGCGGTCGAACACCACGACGGTGTCGTTCATCGAATAGCCAATGATGGTCAGGATGGCGGCGATGGTGGTCAGCGAGAATTCCAGGTTGAACAGGGCGATGAAGCCGAACGCCAGGATGACGTCGTGGAACAGACCCACGACCGCGCCCACCCCATACTGCAGCTCAAACCGGAACCAGATGTAGAGCAGCATCAGGGCGATCGCGACGCCAAGCGCCAGGAGGCCGCTCTCGAACAGTTCGCCCGACACCTTGGGGCCGACCACTTCGGTCTTGGCGAACACCACCTCGCCCAGCGAGGCGGTCAGGGCGGCCTTGACCTCGCTGACCGCCTGTTCGGCGCTCTCGCCTTCCGGCGTCTGGAATCTGACAAGGGCCGATGTCGGGGCGCCGAAGGCCTGCACCTGGACGTCGCCCAGATCCATGCCGCCCAACTCGCCGCGCACCACGGCCAGGTCGACCTCCTGCGGCGCGGTGGAAATCTCCAACAGGGTGCCGCCGGTGAAGTCGATGCCACAGTTCATGCCGCCGCAGGGCGGGGTCAGCGGATAGAGCGCCAGGAACAGCGACGCGATCGCCGCCAGGAGCGAGGCGACGCCGGCATATCTGGCGAAGGTCACGAACCGGAAGTTCGTCTTGATGGGCAGGATTTTGATCAGGGGCCACATGGTTCGCAACCTCAGACGATCGGCAGGGTCTTGGGCCGTGCGGCCCGGAACCACAGGGCCAGCAGGACCTGGGTGACGAGAACGGCGGTGAACACCGAGGTGACGACCCCGATCGACAGCGTCCAGGCGAAGCCTCGGACCGGCCCGGAGCCGAACTGGAACATGATCAGCGCCGCCAGGATGGTGGTCACATTGGCGTCGATGATGCTGCTCATGGCCTTGGAGAAGCCGGCGTCCATCGCCGCGATGGCGGTTCGCCCGGCCCTGATCTCGTCGCGCATCCGCTCATAGATCAGCACATTGGCGTCCACGGCCACGGCCAGGGTCAGGATCAGACCGGCGATGCCGGGCAGAGTCAGGGTCGCCTGGGTCACGGACATGATGGCGAAGATCAACAGGGCGTTGATCAGCAGGGCCACGACGGAAATCCCGCCGAACAGGCCGCCATAGGCCAGGACCATGAAGACCAGGATGGTCACGAAGCCGATGCCGGTGGAGATCTGGCCCGCACGCACGGCGTCGGCGCCGAGTTCAGCGCCCACCGTGCGCTGTTCCTCGACGGTCAGCGGCGCCGGCAAGGCGCCCGCCCGCAGCAGCACGGCCAGGTCGTTGGCGCTCTCGGGCGTGAAGCTGCCGCTGATCATGCCGCTGCCGCCGGTGATCGCGCTGCGGATCACAGGGGCGGAAATCACCCGACCGTCGAGCACGATGGCGAAACGCTGGCCGATGCTCTCGGCGGTCGCTTCGCCGAACCGGCGGGCGCCCATGCTGTTGAAGCGGAAATTGACGACCGCCTCGCCGGTCTGGGAATCGAAGCCCTGGCTGGCGTCGGTGAGCATTTCGCCGGACACCAGGGCCCGGCGGCGAACAACGATGAACGGGGTCAGGCCGTCCTCGCTGGGCAGCACCTCAGACCCAGGCGGCGCGCGCCCCTCGGCGGCGGCGGCCAGGTCGGCGCTTTCGTCGACCATCTGGAAGGTCAGCTTGGCGGTCTGGCCGATGACGTTCTTCAGACGCTCAGGATCGCTCTCGCCCGGCGCCTGGACGACGATCCGGTCGACGCCCTGGCGGATGATGGTGGGCTCCTTGGTGCCCAGTTCGTCGATGCGGCGGCGGATGATTTCGATGGACTGCTCGACGGCCTTGCCCGCCTCGGCGTCCATGGCCGCCTCGACAAAGCTGATGCGCAGCCCCGCCTCGCCCTCATTACTGACGGTGATGTCGGAGCCGCCCGTCGTGCCGGCCAGCGGCGTCCCCAGGGCGCCGCGCAGGGCCGTGGCCGCGGCGCTGCGGCGGGCCGGGTCGGTGATCTGCAGCGTGATCTCGCCGCCCTGCTCGCGCAGATCGGAAAACGCGATGCGCTCTGCGGTCAGGGTGACCCGGGTGTCCTCGACAGTGTTGACCAGCCGCTCGGCGCGCAGGGCGGCGGTGTCCACCTCCAGCAGGAGGTGCGATCCCCCCTGCAGGTCGAGCCCCAGATTCAGTTGCTGGCGTGGGAAGAACGCCGGCATGGCGGCCAGGGTCTGCTGCGGCAGCAGGTTCGGGAGCGAGAAGAGGACGCCGAAGACCGCCGCCAGAACGACGGCGATGATCTTCCAGCGCGACAAAGTCATCATGAGGCGAGGCCGCCCTTATGCTGGCGCAGGATCAGTCAGGACTTGGAATCGTTGGCCGGCGCCGGTTCACCCCGGACGCGGACCTCGGAAATCATGGTCCGGATCACCTTGACGGTCACGCCGGTGGCGATTTCAAGGCCGACTTCCTTGTCCTCGACGCGGACCACCTTGCCCAGCATGCCGCTGGACAGGACGACCTGATCGCCGCGCTTGAGTTCGGCGACCATCTTCTGGTGCGCCTTCATCCGCCGCTGCTGCGGACGGATCATCAGGAAGTAGAACAGGACGACGAGCAGGATCAGCGGCAGGAACTGAAGGATCATGTCCTGGGGCCCAGCGGCGGCGGCGCCGGCGGTCTGGGCGAAGGCGGGGGTGGCGAACATAGCCTCTCCGGCAAGCGGTCAAGGGCCCGGTGCGTCGGCCCCTCTTCAAGTCGGCGGAAGCTATGCGCTGGCGCCCCCTTTTGCAATGCGAGCCCGAGGGTTAAGCAGCCAAGTCATGGATCACGCCCTCTCGCCCCTGCTCGTTCGCATCGCCGAAGCCCTGGAACGCCTGGCGCCGCCGGTCCCGGCCGCCGTGGAGTTCTCCGCCGCCCGACTGTTTCGTCATGATCCGGAGACCGGCGGCTTCCATCCGGCCCCCGACTATCCGTTGAGCCTGGACGCCCTGGTCGGCGTGGAGCGGCAGAAGGCCCGTTTCGTGGAGAACCTGGAACGGTTCGCTCAAGGGCTGCCGGCCAATCACGTGCTGCTGTGGGGCGTGCGCGGCACCGGCAAGAGCTCCATCGCCAAGGCGGCCTTCATGGCCGTGGGCGGGGGCTACGAGGCGCTGAAGCTGGTGGAGGTGGATCGCGATCAGGTCACCGCCCTGCCCGCCCTGTTCGACGTGCTGCGTGGCCGGGAGGAACGGTTCGTGGTCCTCTGCGACGACCTCTCGTTCGAGGAGGGCGCGGCGGCGGCCAAGGCGCTGAAGTCGGCGCTGGAGGGCGGCGTGTCGGGCCCGCCGGCCAATGTGCTGTT
The DNA here is from genome assembly GCA_937910255.1 of uncultured Caulobacteraceae bacterium. GTDB lineage: Bacteria > Pseudomonadota > Alphaproteobacteria > Caulobacterales > Caulobacteraceae > Phenylobacterium. The sequence goes on from CALEOQ010000197.1 coordinate 5,242, forward strand.
CGTGGCCACATCGAACCGCCGCCACCTGATGCCCCGGGGCCACCAGGAGGACCGCGGCCTGATCGCCACGGCCGAGGACGCTGAGGAAGAGGTCAGCGTCTCCGATCGCTTCGGCCTTTGGATCGGCTTCCCGCCCATGGACCAGCCCACCTATCTGGAGGCGGTGCGCGCCTATGCCGCGCGCCACGAGCTCAGCGATCCGGATCTGGACCGCCATGCCCTGCAGTGGGCGCAGCTGCGCGGCGCCCGTTCGGGCCGGGTGGCCTGGCAGTTCATCCGCGACCTGGCCGGGGCGCAGGGCAAGACCCTGCCCCTCTGAACCTGGTCGAAGCCCCGGTCCCTACTGGGGCAGGACCAGCATCGGATCGATCGGCCGGGCGCGGTCCTGCGGCGTGGGCGCGAAGCGGACCTCGAAGTGCAGCTGCGGCTCGCCCACCTCGCCGGTGGCGCCGGCCTGGCCGATCTGCTGACCCTGGCTGATCTTGTCCTGCATCTTCACGTCGATGCGGGCCAGATGGCCATAGGCCGTGACCCAGCCGTCCGCGTGCTTGATCAGCACCAGATTGCCGAAGCCCGGCACCTGATCGCCGGCATAGACCACGTCGCCCGCGGCGGAGGCGCGAACGGCCTCGCCCGAGCGGGCGCGGATATTGACGCCGTCATTGCGCTGGCCGGTGCCCTTGGGGCCGAAGGTGGAGAGGATGTCCCCCCGCAGCGGCCACACGAACCGCCCGCGGCCGAGCTGCGAGATCTGAGTGTCGGCCGGGGTGCGAGTGCTGGGGACGATGGGTGGCGCTGTGGGCGCCGGAGATCGGAAGAGCACACGTCTGAACTCCAGTCACGTCGTAATCTCGTATGCCGTCTTCTGCTTGAAAAAAAAAAAAAAAACATGACGAGCAGACGTACATGAATAGCTGTGACATAATCTGCGTTGACGCTGCACTGCGGATTGACTACCGC
>CALEOQ010000198.1 GCA_937910255.1 uncultured Caulobacteraceae bacterium
GCCACGCCCAGCTCCGACGTCCGGCGGTCGCCGTCTGAGCCCGCCGCCTTGGACGACAGCGTCCGGCCGCCATTATGGTCCTCGCTATAGTCGGCGCCGAGGAGCGCTTCGAGGCCGTCGGCGGGCGCCAGGCGCAGCTGGGTCCGGAGGCTGGTGCTGTTGAGATCATCCTGATCGCGCCCGGTCAGCCGATCCTCTCCGTAGCCGTCCCGCGTCTTGACCGAGGCGGCCACGCGCAGAGCCGCAGCTTCCGCCAGGGGGGCGTCCATGGAGACGTCGAGTTGACGAAGGTCGTAGGCGCCGACCCCCGCGCGAACGGAGCCGGCCCAGTCGCCGAGGGCCGGCTTGCCGGTGTCGAGGACGATGGCGCCGCCGGTGACGTTGCGGCCGAACAGGGTCCCCTGCGGGCCTTTGAGCACCTGGATCGAGTTGAGGCCGAAGAGCTCGAAGGTTGCGGCGCTGTTACGGGGTATGAAGAGGTCGTCGATGACCACGGCCACCGGCTTGTTGGCGCCGATCTGGGTGAAGGTGTTGGTGGCGCCACGCACCGCAATGGTCGGGCTGCTCTGGTTGAAGGCCGAAACCAGCAGGCCAGGGGTCAGGCGGGAAACGTCGCGCAGGCTTTCCAGGCGATAGGTCTCCACAGCGCTTGCGGAAAAGGCCGTGAGGGCGATGGGCACGTCCTGGGCGGCCTCGTCGCGCTTCTGGGCCGTGACGATCACGTCCTGAAGGGTCGTCGGCGGGGCCGACAGCGCAGGCTGGGCCGCCCGGCGCAGGACGATGGTGTCTCCGCTGTCGGATGCGATCTCCAGCCCTGTCCCGGCGATCAGCCGGCGCAGGGCCGCTCGGGTCTCCATCTGACCCTGGACGGTCTGGCTGCGGATGTCGCTGACGCCGCCGGGCGCGACGATCTGGAGGCCAGACTGGCGGCCGAAGGTCGAGATCGCCTCGTCGACGCCTTGGGCTGGAATGTCGAAGGTTCGCACCTGCGCCATGGCCGGCGCCGCCGCAGAGATCACGGCTGCGGCGACGCCGCAGCCCAGCATGGTTTTCCAGTTCACGTCTTGGCCCCCCGTAGGCCGGCCCTACGCCAGCCTTACTGACCTAGATGCCGCGGCCTCGACCTTCCGCCACAGGACGCGCGTGAAGTTTCTATGACGCCGCCGCCGCGAGGGTCGCCCCGTCGGGACCTTGCAGGGCGACGAGGCCAAGGCTCAGGGCGGCGGCCTGCGCAAAGCCCTCCGGATCGCTGATGGAATAGACGCCGGAAACCTCCAGCCGGCCGATATCCATGGTCTCGAACGCGATCCGATAGTCGGAGTAGCGGGCGAACTCGGCGGCCGCCTCCGCCAGGGTCAGGCCCGTCAGGTCCAGTCGGCCTTCTCGCCAGGCCAACGACTTGTCCACCGCGTCAGGGGTGAGGGCCTGGGGACGGATGGGCGCCTCGCCGCTCACGCGGGAGGTCGTGGCGGCGGCGAGCTGGACCCCGTGGGCGGATCCGACGCGGCGGACATCGACGAGACCCTCGCGAACGACCACCTCGACATCGCCATTCTCGTGACGGCGGACGGTGAAGCTGGTCCCGATCGCCTCGATCCGAACATCGTCGGCGAACACCCGGAACGGCCGTGTCGGGTCGTGCGCCACATCGAACAGCGCCTCCCCGCGCAGAAGATCAATGCGCCGTTCCTCCGCCACGAAAGCCTGACGGACCGCGGTGTCGGTGTTCAGGGTGACCGCCGAGC
>CALEOQ010000199.1 GCA_937910255.1 uncultured Caulobacteraceae bacterium
GACGCGTGAGGGAGTGGCGGTGGGGCGATGAGGGGTCTGAGGACGGGGACTAAAATGAACTTGGCTGGTGTTTTTGTTAATGATGCGGCGCGCACCGAGAGGTACACTCTTTCCCTGCACGACGGTGTTCCGAGATCCCCCAGGCGAAGCGGGCCACCAGCAGGGCGCCCAGCAGACCGGCCAGGGGATCGGCCCAGGTCCAGCCCAGATGCTCGCCGGCCAGCAGACCGCCGATGGCCAGGATCGAGACGATCACATCGGCCGCCAGATGCAGGTGGGCGGCGCGGAGGTTGACGTCGTCATCGTCCCCCGGGGCCGGTCGGGCGTTCACCGGCCGCAGCAGCCACATGCAGACGAAGTTCACCGCCAGCACCACCACGGCGAGCTGCGTCGCCTCATGATAGTGGGTGGCCTCGCCGCCGCCGAAACGGGTCAGGCTCTCGCCGGCCAGCAGCAGGGCGGTGACGCCGAGGGCCACGGCGTTGGCGAAGGCGGCGAGATAGCCGATCTTGCCGGCCCCGAAACTGAACCTGCGGTCGGCAGCGTAGCGCCGGGCCAGCAGATAGGCGAGGCCGGCCACCCCGAGGGCGGCCACATGGGCGGCCATATGGACCCCGCCGGCCACCAGGGCCATGGAGTTGAAGGCCAGGCCCCCGACCAACTGCCCGATCAGGGTGAGGGCGCAGATAGCCGCCGCCGCCCAGACCCGGCGTTCGTTCCGCGCATGGTCGGCGCCCAGATAGACCCGGTCGGCGCGGAAGCCGTCCAGGGGACTGGCGCCCGTGGGCGGCGCGCCGGGGGCCTGGGCAGACCTTATAGTGTCGTCCTGAGACATGGGCGGCCCCTCGTGGCGGCGCCCAGGGTGGGCGGAGAAGTGTTATTCTATAACATGACCGGGCGGGTCAAGGGTGATCATCGGCGACATCGCCTCGCCTGGCCTGTTCCCTCGGGCGTTCGCAGTGACTAAATGGCGACCATGACCGACAAGACCCCCGTCACCGTCCTCACCGGCTATCTCGGCGCCGGCAAGACCACCCTGCTCAACCGGATCCTCAGTGAGGACCATGGCAAGCGCTACGCTGTCATCGTCAACGAGTTCGGCGAGGTGGGCATCGACAACGAGCTGATCGTCGGCGCGGACGAAGAAGTCTTCGAGATGAACAACGGCTGTGTCTGCTGCACCGTGCGCGGCGACCTGATCCGGGTGCTCTCGGGCCTGATGAAGCGCAAGGGCAAGTTCGACGCGATCATCGTCGAGACCACGGGCCTGGCCGATCCCGGCCCGGTCGCCCAGACCTTTTTCGTGGATGACGACGTGCGGGCCAAGGCCCAGCTGGACTCGGTGACCACGGTGGTGGACGCCAAGCACCTGCCCCTGCGCCTGGCCGACAGCCACGAGGCGGTCGAACAGATCGCCTTCGCCGACCAGATCATCCTGAACAAGACCGACCTCGTCTCTGAGGCCGAGCTCGTCGCGGTCGAGGCGCAGATCCGGCGGATCAATCCGCTGGCGCCGATCCACCGGGCGCAACGGTCCAATGTCCCGCTGGAGGCGGTGCTCGGCCGGGGCGGCTTCGACCTGGAGCGGATCACGGGCCTCGATCCGGAATTCCTCAACCCCGCCCATGGCGAGCCGGGCCATGTGCATGACGAGTCCTGCGACGATGATCATGACCACCATCATGGCCATGACCACCACGACCACGGCCACCATGACCACGCCGCCCACGACCATGTGGCGCAGGCGGGCATCCGCGGCGTGTCCCTGACCCTGGACCGTCCCCTGAACGGAACCCGCGTCACCAACTGGCTGAACGACCTGCTGCAGGAGCAGGGCCCCGACATCCTGCGGGCCAAGGGCATTCTCGATGTGTCGGGCGACGATCGCCGCCTGGTGTTCCAGGCCGTTCACATGATCCTGGAGGGCGACTTCCAGCGGGACTGGCGGGCCGACGAGCCGCGGTTCAGCCGCATGGTCTTCATCGGGCGCAATCTGGATGAGGCCAAGCTCAAGGCCGGCTTCGAGGCCTGCGCGGCCTGATCGGCGCTACGCCATGGCAGACATGAAAACGCCCGCCGGTGATCCGGCGGGCGTTCGCATATCGAGAGGTCCGTCCGCGGCGATCAGGCCGCGGCGGAGATCAGCCCAGTTCTTCGTTGATCAGGGCGACCAGGAAGTAGCCGTCCGTCTGCAGCTGGTTCATCACCGACATGAACTCACCGTAGCGCACGGTGCGATCGGCGCGGACATAGACGCGTTCCTCGGTGGGCACCGGCACGGCCAGTTCAGCCGCCAGATCGGCCGCCAGGGTTTCCAGCGTGGTCGGGCGCTCGCCGATGAACAGGGCGCCGCCTTCCTGCACGTTGATCAGGGTGGGCTCTTCCACCACGGTGCCGGGCGGCGGCGGGATGGCGGGCGGCAGGTCGAGCTTGATCGACACCGTCGCGGCCGGAATGGCCACCATGAAGATGATCAGGAGCACCAGCATCACGTCCACGAAGGGCGTGACATTGATGTCGCTGTTCTGGCCGAGGTCGAACTTGGCACCGCCCCCGCCACTCAGCTTCGCCGCCATATGCAATTCCTTCCCATAGGGCCGCGTAGGCCCGCGACCGTCCGTTTCGTCTCGACCATTCGCCTGTCGAAAGCCGATTGTAAAGTCTCTAGGAGTCGGGGAACCCATGCCAAAGGTGCGATTGGGCCGAAGGGCGCCGCAACAGGCGTCGCATCGCGCCTGAATTCCTTGCAGCGCCCCCTGGGCAAGACCCGTGTTCGCCGTCTATTCCAGCGCCATGTCCTACGCCTTCGACGCCTATGTCACCTCAGCCCTGTTCACCAAGTCCGGCCAGGGGGTCTTCGCCCTGGGGGACGGCAGCATCCGATTCGACACCGGCGAGGTGGTCGAGGCCCATGACGGGGCGGTGCTGTCGGCCTGCCTCCACCCGTCCGGCGACGGCGTCCTCACCGGCGGCGACGACGGCCGTGTCGTGTGGTCGCGGGTCTCGGGGCCTGAGGAGATCGCGTCGATCCCCGGGCGCTGGATCGATGCGGTGGCCGCCAGCGCCGAGTCCGGCCTGATCGCCTTTTCAGCCGGCAAGACGGTGCATGTCCGCGATGTCGCCGCCCCGGATTTCGTCCGCGCCTTCGAGCACGAGAAATCGGTGGCGGGCCTGGCCTTCGATCCCAAGGGCCGGCGCCTGGCGGTGGCCACCTATGGGGGCGCCTGGCTGTGGTTCGCCCGCATCGCCGAGCAGAAGCCCATGGTCCTGGCCTGGGCCGGCAGCCATATCGCGCTGGCCTGGAGCCCGGATGGCAAGTTCCTGATGTCGTCCATGCAGGAAAACCAGCTCCACGGCTGGCGGGTGGCCGACGAGAAGAACATGCGCATGGGCGGCTATCCGGCGAAGGTAAAGAGCCTGGTCTTCCTGTCCAAGGGGCAGATGCTGGCCACGTCGGGGGCGCAAGGGGTGGTGATCTGGCCCTTTGGCGGCTCGACCGGCCCCATGGGCAAGCAGGCGGCCGAGGTCGGCTTCGACGCCTCCACCCTGGTCTCCCGGGTGGCGGCCGCCCCGACGGGACAGCGCGTCGCCGCAGGGCTGGAGGACGGCCGCGTCTGGGTCTGCGACCTCAACGGCCAGAAGATCGAGATGCTGAAGGCCGAGAAGGGCTCGCCGATCACCGCCCTGGCCATCTCATCGGACGGCCGGCGCGTGGCCTGGGGCGACGAGGACGGCGCGGCCGGCATAGCCGAAGCGCCGTAGGCGCCCGTTATTCACCACGAAGCGCACAAAGCTCACGAAGGTCTCGTGTGCATAGGCCCCTTCGTGCCCTTCGTGAGCTTTGTGGTGATCTCTATCGCGCTGCGCGCGGGCGCTAGGCCTCGTCGAAGCCGCGCATTTCGCCCCAGACCTCGAAGGGATCGCGGCGGGTGCGCAGGGTGTTGATGGCCGCCTCGGGATCGCGATAGCCGAGCGCCATGCCGGAGAAGATCATGTGATCCTCCGGCAGGTTCAGGACCGCGGCCAGGGTCTGCGGATAGCGGGCCCAGTATTCCTGGGCGCAGGTGTCCAGCCCGCGCTCCACGGCCAGCAGCATGATGGTCTGCATCAGCATGCCCACATCCGACCATTGCGGCGGCCCCACCTTGCGGTCGAGGCTGAAGAAAAGGCCCACAGGCGCCCCGAACAGCTCGCCGTTCTTGGCCAGCTGGGCCAGGCGGGCGGCCTTGTCCTCCCGTGGGATGCCGATCGTGGCGTAGAGGTCTTCGCCGCACTGGAAGCGCCGGCTGCGCAGGGGCTCCCAGAGGTTGGGGGGATAGACGTCGTATTCCGGCGTCTCGCCGAACGGGTTTTCGCGAACGCGGGCCTTCAGCGCCTCCAGGGGCGCGCCGGTCAGGGCGTGAACCCGCCAGGGCTGAAGATTGCCGCCGGACGGCGCGCGGGCGGCGGCCTCCAGAATCTCCCGGACCAGGGCGCCGGGGACGGGATCGGGACGGAAGGCGCGGACCGAAATCCGCTGGGCCACGGCCTGGCTGACATTCATGGGCCGGTCTCCTGCTTCATAGGGCGCTTGCCGCGCCGTCTTCCCATCGTTAGCAGCCCCGCGTGGAGCACGTCGGGCGAAAGTGTGGGCGGTTTCGCCTGGCCGCATCGTGCTCTAGGGTCAAGGCAAGGATGGCCGAGCTTGAGCGACACCGACACGACCGCCCCTGATGACACGCCGGAGCCGGAGGTTGCTGAGCCTGAGGTTCCGCAGCCGCAGGCCTCTGAGGAGTCCGCACCGCCTCGCCACGGCCGGTTCGGCCGGATCGTGCGCGGCCTTCTGGTCCTGGCCCTGATGATCGGGTTTGTCGGGCCGGTGCTGACCGTGGCCGTCTACCGGTTCGTGCCGCCGCCGATCACCATCCTGATGGTCCAGCGTCTCTTGGAAGGCCAGGGGTTCAGCCGCAGCTGGCGAGGGCTGGGCGACATCTCCCCCAACCTGGTCCGCTCGGCGATCGCCGCCGAGGACGCCAACTTCTGCAGCCACCACGGCTTTGACCTCGAGGCGATCCGCAAGGCCTTGGCGCACAACGAATCCTCCGATCGCGTGCGGGGCGGCTCCACCATCAGCCAGCAGACGGCCAAGAACATCTTCCTGTGGCCCGACCGCTCCTATGTGCGCAAAGGACTGGAGGCCTATTTCACCGTCCTGATCGAGGTGATGTGGGGCAAGCCGCGGATCATGGAGGTCTATCCCATCTCCTGCGTGTTAGTCCCCGGCCCCTATGTCGCCCCGCCTGCAGCCCGATCTATACTCTGCTTCTTGCCGCCCGCACCCTTCCACGCCCCGGCCGGTCTACCGGCCACTCTGCGCTGCACCCCCCTTCCCTCCAGCAGCC
>CALEOQ010000200.1 GCA_937910255.1 uncultured Caulobacteraceae bacterium
GGAGGTGGGTGGTGGGTGAGCGGAGCGAGCAGGGGTAGGTGTTGGTGTTTTTTTTTTTTCAAGCAGAAGACGGCATACGAGATTACGACGTGACTGGAGTTCAGACGTGTGCTCTTCCGATCTGCGGTCTCATCCGACTGGCCGGCGAAGGCTTGCCGGCCCGGGGCCGTCATCGGCAAGGCGACATGTTCATCCGCCTGCAGGCTGCCAGCGACACGGCGTCGAGCGCGGCGCGCACCCTGCTCCGACGGTTCGCCGCGGCCTGGGCGGCGTAGTTAGTCCTTATCGCGGTCGGTGATGTTGAACGCCGTATCCAGCTCGAAGTCATAGACCCCGTCGGCGCACTTGGCGTCTTCGACCTCATAGCCCTCGATCACGCCATCGTCTTCTTCCCGCTCGATCTCGCGGGGATCGCTGCAGCCGACCGCCGAAAGGGCCGCCATCACCTGCGCCCGCTCCTGAGCCGAAGGCGGCGCATCGGCGAGGCTGGCCGTAGCCGGCAGCATGAGTGCGACGACCGCAAGGATCACGAGGCGCATGGGCTTGAACTCCTGTTGCGTTTTCATGCCTAAACAGCGCCGCGCAAGCTTGAGAGTTCCCCCATGCCAGGGCGTGGCGCCCGGCAGGAAATGCGCTAAGAGCGCGGCTATGTCGCACAACACATTTGGCCATCTGTTCCGCGTCACCACCTGGGGCGAAAGCCATGGGCCGGCCCTGGGCTGCGTCGTCGACGGCTGCCCCGCGGGCCTTTCGCTCACGGCTGAGGACGTTCAGGTCTGGCTGGACCAGCGCAGGCCTGGCCAGGGCAAGTTCGTCACCCAGCGCCAGGAGCCCGACGCCGTCCGCATCCTGTCGGGCGTGTTCGAAGATGACCGCACCGGCGGCCCCGTGACCACCGGCACGCCGATCTCGATGATGATCGACAACACCGACCAGCGCAGCCGCGACTATTCCGAGATCGCCCAGGCCTTCCGGCCCGGTCATGCCGACTATCCCTATTTCGCCAAGTACGGCGTCCGCGACTATCGCGGCGGCGGCCGCGCCTCGGCCCGGGAGACCGCCGCCCGCGTGGCCGCCGGCGCCGTCGCCCGCAAGATCCTGGACGGGGTCGTCATCCGGGCCGCCGTGGTTCAGATCGGCCCGCATGCCATCGACCGCAGCCGCTTCGACTGGGACGAGACCCGCAACAACCCCTTCTGGTGCCCCGACCGCGACACGGTTGCGGTGTGGGAATCTCACCTGGAGACAATCCGCAAGAGCGGCTCTTCTACCGGCGCAGTGGTCGAGGTGGAGGCCGTCGGCGTCCCGGCCGGATGGGGCGCGCCCATCTATGGCAAGCTGGACGCCGAGCTGGCCGGCGCCCTGATGTCGATCAACGCCGCCAAGGGCGTCGAGATCGGGGCCGGCTTCGCGGCCGCCGCCCTCACCGGCGAAGAGAACGCCGACGAGATGCGCATGGGCAATGACGGCCAGCCGGTCTTCCTGTCCAACATGGCCGGCGGCGTGCTGGGCGGCATCTCCACCGGCCAGGCGGTGAGCGCCCGCGTGGCGTTCAAGCCAACCTCTTCCATTCTCACGCCCCGGCAGAGCCTCAATGAGGCCGGCGAGGAGATTGAACTACGCACCAAAGGGCGTCACGATCCCTGCGTCGGCATCCGCGCCGTGCCGGTGGTGGAGGCCATGACCGCCTGCGCTCTGGCCGACGCCTTCCTCCGCCACCGGGCGCAGGCCGGCGATGTCCGGTTTGTCCCTGGCGCTCAGCCCTAGCCTGCGAACACCACACCTCGGAAAACACGGGTTTTTCCGCATTGACCCGCCGTATGACTTGCCTGAAATGAGCGGCTTCGAATCCGGCGTCGGCTGGAGAACCAAGCAGAGACGCCGCCGCGAAAGACCGAAACCTTGCGTTACGAGCTCCTCAGAATCCTACTGGTCGACGACAACCACCACATGCGGGTGCTGTTGACCGAGATTCTGCGGGCGATCGGCGTGGTCCACGTCCACGAGGCCGCCGACGGCGCTGAGGGTCTTCAGGCGCTCCGGAACTACCCGATCGACATCGTCATGACCGATCTGTCGATGCAGCCCCTCGACGGCATCGATTTCGTGCGCCTGCTGCGCAACTCCGCAGACAGCCCCAACCAGATGATCCCGGTGATCATGATCACGGGCCATTCGACCATGCGACGGGTGGCTGAGGCCCGGGACGCCGGGGTCAACGAATTCCTCGCCAAGCCGCTGACCGCCCGCGGCGTGCTGGAGCGGCTGAACCGGATCGTCGAGCACCCGCGGCCCTATATCCGCACCCAGGACTATTTCGGTCCCGACCGCCGCCGCCGCGCCGACCCCAATTTCAACGGCCCCTGGCGGCGCAGCAACGACACCGCCGTGGCCCTGTCGCATCAGCTCGACTAAAGCGCCCGCCTCGCCACCATTTGGTGATGTTTTGCGGGTCTCCTGGCCGCTGACCTGCGGGGGATTCACCATGAACGCGCCTATGATGCTTAGGCTGAGCCTGATCGGCCTTCTGGGCCTCACACAGACGGGCTGTCTGGCCGCCGCCGTGGTGGGCACGACCGCGGGCGTGGCCATCGGCGTCACAGGCGCCGCGGTGGGCGCCACGGCCAAGGGCGTCGGCATGGCCGCCGGCGCCGTGATCCCCGGCGACGATGACGAGGACGACGACCGACGGCGCTAGAACTATAGGCTCAGGGCGCAGCTCTCGCCGATGGTGGGGCGCGAGACCTTGATCCGCGTCAGGCCCGGGAAGCCCGCCTTCAGCCGCTCGGCGAAATAGAGACAGATGTTCTCAAGGGTCGGGCTTTCCAGCCCAGGCTTTTCGTTCAGCAGCCCGTGATCCAGCTCCAGAGCCACGGCGCGCAAGGCGCTGTCGAGCTCGGCCAGATCGGCCACCCAGCCCATCGGCGCCTGGGGCGCGCCGCCAACCGTCGCCTCCACCTGGAAGGAGTGGCCATGCAGGCGGGTATAGGGACTGTCGGCAGGACCATGGGGCAGATAGTGGGCCGCGTCGAAGGTCGCGACCTTGGTGATCTCGAAGATATGCGATGTCATTGGCGCGCTTAGGGGCGGTCCGTCCAGCCGACCGGCCGTCAGGGAATGCCCAGATATTTATGGGTTTGGACGCTTAAACGCCAACGGGGGTGGGCGAGGCAATAGGCGATCGCCGCCTCGGTGTTCGCCAACCGGTCGGGACCATCCATGGGCTGGAGATAGAAGCGCTCGAAATCCAGGCTCGCAAACCGCGCCGGATCGACGCCGACTTGCGGAAAGACCAGCTTCAATTCCTGCCCTGACGTCTGGACCACGGGCGCCTGGGCCTTGGGGCTGACGCAGATCCATTCGATGCCGGAGGGCGCCGGCAGCGTACCATTGGTCTCTACGGCGATCTCGAACCCCCGCGCCTGGAGGGCCCTGATCAGCGGCGTATCCAGCTGCAGCAGCGGCTCGCCGCCCGTGCAGACCACCAGCCGGTGCGCCGGCTCATCGCCCCAGGCGGCGGCCACCGCGCCAGCCAGATCGTCAGCGCCCGCAAACCGTCCCCCGCCAGGCCCGTCCATGCCGACGAAGTCGGTGTCGCAGAAGGTGCAGACTGCGCTTGCCCGATCCGCCTCGCGGCCGGACCAAAGGTTGCAGCCGGCGAAGCGGCAGAAGACCGCGGGACGCCCGGCCTGGCCCCCCTCCCCCTGCAGGGTCAGGAAGATCTCCTTGACGGCATAGCTCACGCTGCAAGCTCCGGCCGGCCTTGCGCCACCCATTCGTCCCAGCCGCGGGCGCGCAGGTCGCAGGCCGGGCAGTCGCCGCATCCGTGGCCCCAGTCGTGTCGAGCGCCGCGTTCGCCGCGATAGCAGGTGTGGCTCTCCTCGCAGATCAGCGCCACCAGCGCCTCGCCGCCGAGGGACTTGGACAGGGCCCAGGTCTGCGCCTTGGTGAGCGCCATCAGGGGCGTCCGGATTTGGAAATCCTGCGCCATGCCCAGGTTCAGGGCGTGCTCCAGAGCGTCGATCGTATCGCGACGGCAGTCGGGATAGCCGGAGAAGTCGGTCTCGCACATGCCGCCCACCAGGTCGCGAATTCCCCGCCGGTCGGCCACCGCCGCCCCATAGGTCAGGAAGACCAGATTGCGGCCGGGCACGAAGGTGGAGGGCAGCCCCTTCTCCGTGACCTCAAAGGCGCGATCGGCGGTCATGGCGGTCTCGGCGATGGCGCCGAAGCCGGTCAGGTCGATCAGGTGGTCCTCGCCCAGGCGCCGCGCCCAGACCCGGCACTGGGCTCCCATCGCCTGACGCACCACCTGGCGCGCCTGCCTTTCGACCGCGCGGCGCCGGCCTTCGTCGAACCCCCCCGTCCCCACATGCTCCTAATGCGACAGCCCCCACGCCACGCCGTCCCATGCATCCCGCCCGCCCTCCAACACGCCCAGCGCGCCGCCATCGCGGGTCAGGTCGAGTACATCGTCGACCAGATCGCCCAGCCGCCCGACCGACTCCAGGATCGCGCCCGAATAATCGACGGCGGTCTGCGGCCATTCGCCCGCATAACCGTTATACAGCATCTCCGCGAAGCCTTTGATCGACGTCAGCGGGGTGCGCAGCTCATAGCTCATGCTGGCGACGAACGCAGTCTTGATCCGGTCCGCCGCCTCGAGCGCGTCGTTGCGCTCGCGAAGGGCATTCTCGATCCGCCGCCGGTCGGAAATGTCGAGCATCGTGAACAGCGCGTTCCCGTCGGGCAGCGGCACCGCAGCCACTTCGAAAACCCGTCCGTCGGCGAACTCGATCGAACCGCCGCGTTGCTGCCGTTCTACCGTCGCCGCCCGGACGAGGTCGCCGATCAGCGACGAGCGCCCCGGCTTGGCGAGCTTGCCGGCCGCCTGCTTCGCCAGCGCATCGACGCGCGGATGGCTCGTGATGAACGCCTCGTCAAAGCCCCAGGCCTGACGGAAGCGGCTGTTCCACAGCTGCAACCGGCCGTCCGCGGCGAACACGCCCAATCCCTCGAACAGGTTGTCGAACGTCGCCGTCCGCACCCGCAACAGCGTATCGCGCGCACTGGCGAGTTGCACCTGTTCGGTGAGGTCTTCGAAGATCGTCAACAGCCCCCCCTCGGGCAAGGGCTGGGCCACGACGCGCAGGTGGGTGCCGCCCGGCAACGTCCAACTTTCCTCGCGCGCGGTTTCGGCCGCGACGAACCATTCGCGCCGCTCGGCCTTCCAGCAGGGAAAGTCGAGGGCCACCGGCACCCGGTTCGAATACATAGGAAAAGCACACGTCGGAACTGCAGACACGTGATCAGAACAGCACACGTCTGACCTTTGATAAAGAGAATACATCGCATCCAGACTTCTGT
>CALEOQ010000201.1 GCA_937910255.1 uncultured Caulobacteraceae bacterium
GGTGGGCGGTGTGGGAGAACGAGGTGCCAAATCCGAGAGGGGCTGTGTGGCCAGCGTCCTCCAGACAGAAGACGCCGCCGTATTTTTTTTTTCAAGCAGAGGGCGGCATACGAGGTTCCGCCGTGCCTGGAGTTCAGACGTGTGCTCTTCCGATCTGGTGGGCGTGGCGCGGCGCGACGGCTTTGAGGTGTTCACCGGCCACGACCGCATCGATCAGGGCTCGGCGCCGGGCGCTTGAGGCCCGACAGGCGATGCGCGCCGTGCTACTAACCTTCTCGTCGCAAGGCGGAACCCCCGCCGCGATCAGGCCCGAAAGGCCGCACCACATGAAAATCTACGACTCGCGCCTGCAGGCGCCGGCGCGCCGCGATCTCATCGATCCCCGCTCGACTGGCCCGGCCCACACCCCGCGGCAGGCGCCCAAGACGCTACTCAACGACCGCCGCAGTACGCGCTGACCGCCGATGAGTGATCTGACCGAAGGCCAACTTCACGCCCTCAGGAACCTCAGCCGCAAGAAGGCGGGCGGCGAAGTGCCCTTTGTGAATATCAGCGACGCCCGGGTCCTGGTGGAGCTGGGCCTGGCCGTCCGCAGCCGCCAGGGCTGGGACATCACGCCCGAGGGCGCCCGCCTGCTGGCCCCGCCGCCGAGTTCCGACAACCAGCGCTGAGGCCCTCAGTCTAGGCCCAGCGTCCGGGATAGCGCGCGGCCGGCCTCCACCGGGCGCAGCTTGTCGACGTCGCGATCGACGCTGTAGTTGGCGTCGCGCATGGCCTCCACCGGAATGGCCCCGATCAACGGCCGCAGGGCCGCCAGCAGCCGGGCGTCGTTCACCCGGTCGGGCGCGATCAGCACCACCGCGTCATAGGGCGGCAGGGCCTGTCGGGGATCGTCCAGGGTGACCAGATCATCGGCGGCGATCCGGCCGTCGCTGGAGAAGGCCGAGATCACGTCCACATCGCCCGAGGTCACCGCCCGGAACATGAAGGTGGGCTGGAAGGATCGCCGGGCCTGGAAGTCAAAGCCATAGGCCTCATTGATGGCCTGCCATTCGGGACGGGCGAAGAATTCCAGGTCGCCGCCCATGGTCAGGCTGGCCGAGCGGCGGGCCAGGTCGTCCAGGGTCTCGATGCCCAACTCTGCGGCCCGGTCCTGGCGCATGGCCAGCGCATAGGCGTTCTCGAAGCCCAGGGAGCCCAGCACCAGGACGCCGTCCCGCTCGGCGAGCTCCTTCGTCAGTTCCTCCAGCACCGCTTGGCGGCCGGGATTGTCCTCGCGGTTGAGAACATTGGCCCAGAGCGTGCCGGAGTAATCGACGTAGACGTCGATCTCGCCCGAGGCCAGGGCGCGATAGGCGATGGCCGAGCCGAGATCTTCCTTCGACCGGGCCTCGCCGCCCAGGTCCTCGATCCGCTCGGCGATCATCTCGGCCAGGATGTACTGCTCGGAGAAGTTCTTGGCCCCGACCACATAGCTGGCCGGCTTGCCGAAACTGATCAGCGGCGTCAGGGCGACGACGACGCCGATCAGGATGCCGGCCGCGCCGATCGCCGCGCGCTTGAGGTCCCGCTTGGCCGCGCCGGCCTCGATCAGGCCAAGCAGCTGGTCGGTGGCCATGGCCAGCAGGGCCGAGGCGCCGCAGCCGAACAGCACCAGCACCCAGTTCTCGGTCTGCAGGCCCGAGAAGATGTAGTTGCCCAGGCTGGTCTGGCCGACCGGGGTCGAAAGCGTCGCCGCCCCGATGGTCCACACCGCGGCCGTGCGCACGCCGGCCATGATGACCGGGGCGGCCAGGGGCAGCTCCACCTGGAACAGGCGCTGGCGGGGCGTCATGCCGACACCCTCGGCGGCCTGGATGATGGCCGGGCTCACCGAGAGGATCCCGGTGGTCCCGTTCCGCACGATGGGCAGCATCGAATAGAGGGTCAGCGCCAGCAGGGCCGGCAGGAAGCCGAGCGCCGAGAAGCCATGGCCGATCAGGTCCTCGCTGGCCGCCGAGATCACCAGCAGCAGCGGGAAGAACAGCGCCAGCAGGGCCAGGCTGGGAATGGTCTGGATCAGGCTGGCGCCGGCCAGCACCGGCCAGCGGATATGGCGGTTGCGGCTGGCGGCCACGGCGAGCGGCAGGCTGATCAGCAGGCCGAGCCCGAGCGCCGAAGCGCTGAGCAGGACGTGCCAGGCGAGATATTCCGGCAGGCGGGCGAAGGCCGCTTCCACCTGCGGGCTCATGCGCTCTCTCCCAGGCGGGCGCGCAGGCGCTCGGCCTGGCGGCGCGGCGCGGCCAGCAGGGCGGCGACCTCGGGATCGCTGGACGCGGCCAGCACCTGCGGGGCGCCGTCAGCGATCAGCCGGCCATCGGCGACCACCACGATCCGGTCGGCCAGCAGCAGGGCCTCGGTCATATCGTGGGTGACCATGACAGTGGCCAGATTCAACCGCTCATGCAGGGCGCGGTAGTCGTCGCCGAGGGCGTCGCGGGTCAAGGGATCAAGCGCCCCGAAAGGCTCATCCATCAGCACGATGTGCGGCTCCGCCGCCAGGGCGCGGGCCACCCCCACCCTTTGTTGCTGCCCCCCGGACAGGGCGGCGGGAAAGCGGCCGGCCATCTCCCGCGGCAGGGCCACGAGGTCGAGCAGCTCGGCCGCCCGCGCGGCGCGCCTCGCCTTGTCCCAGCCCAGCAGCTTGGGCGTGATACTGATGTTCTCGGCCACCGTCAGGTGCGGAAAGAGGCCTACCTCCTGGAAGACGTAGCCGATGCGTCGGCGCAGGATGTGAGGCTCAAGGGCGCCGACCGCCTCGCCTTCAATCCGCACCTCGCCGCTTTCCGGGGCGATCAGGCCGTTGATGGTCTTGAGCAAGGTGGTCTTGCCCGAGCCCGAAGCCCCCACCAGGGCCACGAACTCGCCAGCCTGCACGGTGAGGCTGGCCTCCGCCAGCGCCACGTGCGCGCCATAGGTCTTGGTGACGCGCTCCAGCGCGATGCGGGGTTCAACCATGCGTCAGACCTAACACGCCTGCCGCCGTTGGGCTCCCCTTGAGGCCGGGATTGAGACGCTTGGCGGCCTAGATCGGCATCCGCAGGATTTCCTGATAGGCGGAAATCACCTGGTCGCGGACGGCCATGACGGTCTCGAGGCTGGTCTCGGCGGCGGAGATGGCGGTGACCACATCCACCAGCTGAGCCTTGCCCTGCACATGGGCGGCCATCTGGGTTTCGGCGGTGCGCGAGGTCTGCACCGTCTCTTCCATGACGTTCTTCAGCATGGCGCCGAAGTCGGGCCCGCCCGTGGCTGCGCCGCCGCCCACAGAGGGAAGCGCGGCGCCTTGCGTGGCGGCATAGGCCTTGGCGGCGGCGAGCGGGGTCATCATGGCCTAGGGGTCCCTAGCGCTTGAGCAGGTCGAGGACGCGCATCTCCATGGCGCGCGCCGTCTCGATAACATTCAGGTTGGCCTCATAGGCCCGCTGGGCCTCGCGCATGTCCATCGCCTCCACCAGCGTGTTGACATTGGGCAGCTTCACATAGCCAGCGGCGTCGGCCGAAGGGTGACCGGGCTCGTATTCAGTGCGGAATTCGCTCGGGTCGGCCTGGACCTTGGCCATCCGCACCCCCTGCCCTGCATCGATGCGGCTGGGCTCGAACACCGGCACCTGCCGGCGATAGGGATCGCCGCCGGCCTCGCGGGAGGTGGAGTTGGCGTTGGCCAGGTTCTCGGCGATGACCCGCATGCGGGCCTGTTGCGCCCGAAGCGCCGAGGCGGCGATGGCCTGGGCCGCGCCCTGGGTGGTCTTGATCTCAGCCATGATCGGTCATCCTCCGCAGATCAGCGCCCGGGCGGGCGGGCCGCGGTGCGCAGCAGGTTGAGGGATTTCTGGTAGAAGCCGACGGCGGCGTCATAGGCCATGCGGGCCTCCGACATCTTCAGATCGGAAGAGCGTCGTGTAGGGA
The DNA here is from genome assembly GCA_937910255.1 of uncultured Caulobacteraceae bacterium. GTDB lineage: Bacteria > Pseudomonadota > Alphaproteobacteria > Caulobacterales > Caulobacteraceae > Phenylobacterium. The sequence continues at coordinate 3,949 of CALEOQ010000201.1, forward strand.
AAGAGTGTAGATCTCGGTGGTCGCCGGATCCTTAAAAAAAAAAACAAACAACAACACAGTACTAGCCTTTCACTAATTTTAACTCCACTCGTTCTCCTACTACTACCATCCTTCTGTATCTTCCTTTC
>CALEOQ010000202.1 GCA_937910255.1 uncultured Caulobacteraceae bacterium
GGATGTGGTTTGTTTTGTTCAAGCGGAAGAGGGCATACGGGATGACGACGGGACTGGAGTTCGGACGGGTGCCCTTCCGAGCGGGGGGCAGGTGGGCGAGGTGGCCATCGACAAGGTCGCCGAGCGTTGCTGGCGTCCGGACCTCTATCTGGCCGCTCAAGGGCGCTGATCGCCCAAGACTTCGACAGCACTCGTTCGCAGGCGCCACATTTTCACGCGATGCGGGCCATCTGAGCCGACGGCCGCATCCCAGGCGTGACGGGACCGGCCGGCTCGCGCCTCATGAGGTCAGGCCCAGGACAACGGCGTTCGCGGCTTCTTCGGAACAGGCTCGATGACGAGCCGCCTCCGCACGGCGACGCCGCCACTCATGTCCTCTTGAACGGGTCTTCCCATGATCAGCCGATCCTTCCTTAAGGCGGGGCACGCCCCGACTCTGTTCTCGGCCTTCCTGTATTTCGACCTCAGCTTCATGGTCTGGGTGCTGCTGGGCCCCCTGGGCGTGGCCATCGCCGAGAGTTTCGATCTCGACGCGGCGCAGAAGGGCTTCATGATCGCCGTTCCAGTTCTCGCCGGGGCGCTGCTGCGGGTGGTGGCCGGGGTCCTGGTGGACCACATCGGCCCGAAGAAGACCGGCATGATCGGCCAGCTCATCGTCATGGCGGGCCTTGCGGTGGCCTGGGTCGTGGGGGTGAACAAGTCCAGCCAGGTGCTGATGGTCGGCGTCCTGCTGGGTGTGGCCGGGGCATCCTTCGCCGTGGCCCTGCCGCTGGCATCCCGCTGGTATCCGCCGGAGCATCAGGGCCTGGCCCTGGGCATCGCCGGGGCGGGCAATTCCGGCACGGCGCTGGCGGCCCTCTTCGCGCCTCTGCTGGCCCAGCACTTCGGCTGGATGAACGTCCTGGGCCTGGCCACCATCCCCCTGGCCATCGCCTTCGTCGTCTATGTGGTCTTCGCCAAGGACGCCCCTGAACAGCCGCCGCCCAAGTCGCTCACTGAATACATGGCGGTGCTGAAGACGCCGGACGCCTGGTGGCTGATGCTGCTCTACAGCGTCACCTTCGGCGGCTTCGTCGGCCTGTCCTCGTCGCTCACCATCTACTTCAACAGCGAATATGGCCTGAGCCCGGTGATCGCCGGCTTCTTCACCGCCGCCTGCGTCTTCGCCGGCTCCTTCGCCCGGCCTGTGGGCGGGGGACTGGCCGACCGCTACGGCGGCGTGCGGACCCTGACGGTGGTCTATCTCATGGCCGCCGCAGGCCTGGCCGTCGCCAGTTTCCACATGGCCAACCCCTATCTGGCGCTCGGCGTGATCATGTTCGCGATGATGGCCCTGGGCGCGGGCAATGGGGCGGTCTTCCAGCTTGCGCCCCAGCGGTTCCGCAACGAGATCGGCGTGGTTACCGGCCTGGTCGGCATGACCGGGGGGATCGGCGGCTTCTACCTGGCCGCCAGCCTCGGCTGGGCCAAGCAGACCACGGGCTCCTATCAGGCCGGGCTGTTCGGCTTCGCCGTCATGGCGCTGATGGCCTGCTTCGCCCTCAACCTGGTCAAGGGCCAATGGCGCCGGACCTGGCGCGAGCTGGCCGGTCCGTCCGCCGCCCCCATCCGTCTCTAGACCGACAGGAGATCCCCATGACCAAGGAACGTCTTGTCGTCATCGGCAACGGTATGGCCGGCTGCCGCGCGGTGGAGGAAGTGCTCAAGCGCGACCCCGACCGCTACGAGATCACCATCTTCGGGACCGAGCCCCGGGTGAACTACGACCGCATCATGCTCTCGCCGGTCCTTGCGGGCGAAAAGGCCTTCGCCGACATCGTTCTCAATGACGAGGCCTGGTACCGCGACCACGCCATCACCCTGCACGCTGGCTGCGCCGTCGCCGAGATCGACCGCGAGGCCAGGGTGGTCCGGGCGAGCGATGGGAGGCAGGCGGCCTATGACCGGCTGATCCTGGCCACCGGCTCCGATCCCGTGCGCTTGCCGCTACCCGGCGCAGACCTGGCCGGCGTGGTCACCTTCCGGGACCTGGACGATGTGGAGGCCATGGTGGCCGCCGCCGATGCAGGCGGCGAGGCCGTGGTGATCGGGGGCGGCCTGCTGGGCCTGGAGGCCGCCTATGGCCTGGCCAGGCGGGGGATGCGGGCCACGGTCATCCACCTGATGGACGTGCTGATGGAGCGCCAGCTCGACGAGTCGGCGGGCTTCCTGCTGCGCAGCGCCCTGACCGACCGTGGCGTGGAGACCGTGCTGGGCGCCCAGTCCGAGGCGATCCTGGGGGAGGGCGGCAAGGTCAGCGGCCTACAGCTCAAGGACGGCCGCATCATCCCCTGCAGCCTGCTGGTCATGGCCGTAGGCATCCGCCCCAACACGGCGCTGGCGGCCAACTGCGGCCTTAATGTCGGGCGCGGCGTGGTGGTGGACGACCAGATGCGCACCCCCGACCCGGCCGTCTTCGCCATCGGCGAATGCGCCGAACATCGCGGGATCGCCTATGGGCTGGTGGCGCCGATCTGGGAGATGTGCCGCACCCTGGCCGACGTGCTCACGGGCGTGGACGACTGCGCCTATGGCGGCTCCGTCCTGCAGACCCGGCTGAAGGTCTCGGGCGTCGACGTCTTCTCCGCGGGCCGCTTCTCCGGCGGCGAGGGTTGCGAGGACGTGGTGTTCCGCGACGCCGGGCGCGGCGTCTACAAGCGGGTGGTCCTGGAACAGGGCCGGGTGGCCGGCGCGGTCCTGTTCGGCGATGTGATCGACGGCGGCTGGTACTTCGACCTGATGAAGTCGCAGGCCGATGTCAGCGAGCTTCGCGCAACCCTCCTCTTCGTTCAGGCGGTGACGGAGGCGCTCCCCGGCGTGGACCCTAAGCGCGCCGTTGCGGCCGTGGCGGCCTCCGCGGCGATCTGCGGCTGCGCAGCCCGGG
>CALEOQ010000203.1 GCA_937910255.1 uncultured Caulobacteraceae bacterium
GCGGAAGACGGGATACGTGAGCTGGGTGTGATGTGCGTTCAGACGTGTGCGCTTTCTTTCTAACAAGCAGAAGACGGCATACGAGTTTACGACGTAACTGGAGTTCAGTCGTGTGCTCTTCCGATCTCGCAGACCAGTGATTCCGAACTGGCCCTGGGCTTGCACAGCTTGCGTCGAAACGTATCGGGACGGGACGCGCCATGTTCGACAAATCCAACAAGACCTCGCCTCAGCGCCGGCCTGAAGAAGACCAGGCCCTGCGCGCTCAGCCGCCGCAAGCCGCGCCGAAGCCCAAGCCGGCGTCGCTGATCGGTCCGGGCCTCTGTGTGCAGGGCGACATCGCCGGCGAGGCCGAGGTGCAGATCGACGGCCTGGTGCGCGGCGACATCCGCGTCGGCAAGCTCAGCCTCGGGCCGCAGGGCCGCATCGAGGGCTCCGTGGTGGCCGTGATCGCAGAGATCCGCGGCCATGTGAAAGGTCCCATGAAGGCCCGGCAGGTGCGGCTCTATGGCACCGCCCACATCGAGGGCGACATCGCCCACGAGCAACTGGCCATGGAGACCGGCGCGGTGTTCGAGGGCCGCAGCGTGCGGCTCGCTAAGCCGGCCCAGGCCGAGCCCCAGACCGGGACCGCCCCCGCAGCCTCCACCGCGGCCTGAGCTTGCGGACCTATGGCGGTCCGGCTGGGTCAGAAATGTCCTCCGGGCTGACCTCCCGGAACGCCGTTCCCGCCACCCCGGCGGCGCGTCCGGCCTCGAATAGCTTGCCCATGGACTCGGTGTCGAAGGCCAGGCTGTCGGCGCCCAGCTCCGTCGGGATGGCGGCGTAGCGCAAGGCTGCGCCGTTCCGCTCGGCGAAGGCGACGCTGGCCAGCAGGTGCGCGCGGAGATCCGCCTTGGACATGGTGTCGAAGCTGCGCATCAGGATCGGCAAGGTCGCGCCCTTGGTGATGGTCCGCCGCGCCTCGATCTCGCCGTTGATGATCACATAGAGGTCTGCCGGCGTCAGGGCGCCCTGGGGCTCCCAGAAGGACATGGTCGCAGGCGCCAGCACGAAGGGCGTAGTCACCCCGCCGTCCACGTGCATTTCAGCCGCCTCGTCACCCGGCGCGCCGGTGTCCATCATCACCGGCGGGAACACCCCAGGTATGCTGGCCGAGGCCACCAATACGTCGCGGAACAGGGCCAGGGCGGCCGACTCCTGCCCAGAGGCCTGGCCGGCCAGGGCGATCGCCCCCATGTCCCAGATCACCTCTTCCTGGGCGTCAAGATTGGTGGTCGCCACCAGCAAGCGCCGCCCAGCGGCATGTTCGGCGGCGATCGCCGCCAACATCGCCCCGTCCACATACTTGCTCACCAGGGCGCGGAGCGAGCGGTCGCTATAGAGGCTGGGCCGGCGAAGCAGGCCCCATTGTCCTTCGGTCAGACGGGCCGCATCCGGATCGGTATAGGCGGTGGTCAGCTCATCGTCCCATTCTGGGCCAAGATAGGCGAAGGGCGCCATCAGCGCGCCTGTGCTGACGCCGGTGACGATGTCGAAGACGGGACGCGCGCCCGCCTCCGTCCAACCCACCAGCAGGCCGGCGCCAAATGCGCCATTGGCCCCGCCCCCGGAGACGGCGAGCACGGTCACGCCGTCGCCAGCCTCGGGCTTGCGCTGGACCCTCCAGCTTTCCAGGAAAGCCTCGCTCCCGACCGGGTCGGTGGCGATGAAACGGAAGGCGTCCAGAGGCGTGGGCGCAGACGGTGACGACAGCTCGACCAGGTCCGCACTCGGGCGGGAGATCGAGCCGCAGGCCGCTAGCCCAAGGGTCGCGGCCAGCATCATCCAAGCCGCCACCCTGCGGCGCCTCATGCGCGTTTCCTGAAGCGGACCCATCGTCGTCATTCCTGGCTCACGAAACGCTGGGTGTCGAGGCGGTTTGAAGGGCCACCGCGCATCGCTGCGCAGATCGGAAGAGCACACGTC
>CALEOQ010000204.1 GCA_937910255.1 uncultured Caulobacteraceae bacterium
AGTCGGTGGCCGCGGCCGCCCAGTTCCTGCTGACCTTCCTCTACAGCCTCAATGAGGTGGTCGACCGGATGGACGCCTACGCCTTTTCCGGCCGCATGATCCCGGTGAACCAGATCCTGGACGAGCATGGGGTGGACAAGGCGATCCTGGAGGTTCTGAAGCTGATCGGCTTCCAGCAGACCGACTATGGCCGCGCCCTGCAGGACTTCGCCGAGAACCACCTCGACAAGCTCGACCGCCACACCACGGTGATCTTCCTGGGCGACGCCCGCTCCAACTATGCCGATCCGCGCCTGGACATCATGCGCACCATCCACGAGCGCTCCCGCTCGGTGATCTGGCTGAACCCGGAGCCGGAGAGCTACTGGAACCAGGGCGACAGCGTCATGAACCGCTACCTGCCCTTCTGCCACCTGGCCAAGACCTGCAACACGCTGGACCAGCTCGAACGCATCATCGAAGACGTCCTGCGCCAGTACGTCCCGCACTGAGATGGGCGTCAGCCCCGCGGCCAGCGGTGGGTGATGGAAATCCGGCTGTCGGTGAACCCGCCGCGCAGATAGGCGTCGGGGACAGGTCTTTCTGCATTGGGTAAGCAAACACACTAAGGACGATGCGACTTCACCGGAGACGGTGGCAACCATCGCCGAAAGCGTCACGCTCCAAATGCCGCTTCAGGAGCGGACTCCATAGGGGTGGGCGTGCAAGCGCGATAGCCGCTCGCACGACGTTAGGTTACGGGGCCAGTCAGTATCCCAGTACGCCACCTGAGATCGCTCAGCGCTATCTGAGTTTCGACGTCGCTGAACCAAAATGTTTCCGGAGAGGCCTTGTAAATATTGAGATATACAAAGGTGACACGCTGCTCATCCGAACCGGGAAGATAGTATCGGGCACCCAGAACAATGGTCGGATAAACTCCGATCGGAGTAGGCAGCGCGCGATCAGCAGCGATGGCTGCTTCCATTTTCTCGCGGGAAACGGAAAACCTCGTCTCGTCGGCTATTTTCCCGCCAGGGAAAAGCACTTCGCCGAACCTGCGAGCGAAGATGCGGTCCGCCTTCACTTTGCGGGCCAGTTTGTCGAATTCCGAAAGCTCAAAGGTGAGGTCCTGGGTGTACTCAACGCCGACAGCAGGGCCGCGACCTACATTCTCGATAACAAAGGACGCTGGCATAGATACTTCGGTCTCTCCGATGGTGAGCCCCCCCACGGGCGTTATGGTGACGCTCAACCAAGCCCGATCTACTTCAGCAATCGATTGTCTCGAGATATCCAGGTTTTGCTCGGAAATGGCGAGCTGCCGGCTGAACCGATCGGCTTGCTCTGTGGCGTCAGCTATAGCGCTCTCAAGCGCTGTCTCGGCGATTTGGGCGCTTCGCTTCGCCTCCTCCCAAGCCTTGTGGGCATAGAACACAGTCAGTCCAAGGGCGGCCAGGCCGAAGCCGTTCATGACGGTCTGCCAGAAGGCCAACACGAAGCTCGCGCGCGCGAAGACGACATCTTCGTCCGCGCGACCGGCCCCTTGGTAGTGCAGATCGGAAGAGCACACGTCTGAACTCCAGTCACGTCGTAATCTCGTATGCCGTCTTCTGCTTGAAAAAAAAAAAAATACAACAAAAAACTGAAAATTCTAATTTAGACAGAGCACTGCCTACAACGCATGTTCACACCCACAACCAAAGGACCTC
>CALEOQ010000205.1 GCA_937910255.1 uncultured Caulobacteraceae bacterium
GTTGCCGGAGGGCAATCAAAAATAACATAATCATACAGATTTTCTGCGCTGATAGAATCTAACCAAGAACAGATTAGTGTTCTTTTCTCCCAATCTGATGATGTTGGGTTTCCTATAAATGTGGAGGCTAGATCTATTTCAGTGTCATCTAGCTCAAATTGAGCGGGGACAAGATCTAGGTTTGGGTAAAAATTGTAAATTTTATTTCGAGCATTGATGGGATTTTTTACAATTATCTCGCTTCCAGGGAACTGAACGCTTCTGTTAGAAAACGATTGAAAAAGTTTATTAATTGTATTCCGTGATGCAACTTGCTGCTCCCAGAGGCGTGACTGAAGAGCCACGATGGACAAGCTTGATTGGTGATCCACGTCAATCAAAAGTACCCGACTGCTGGCGGATAAATGGCATGCTAGATGAAAAGATAGCGTGGTTTTCCCTACGCCACCCTTAAAGTTAATTACTGATACTGCTTTCAATTTATCCTCCCCATACATCACGCATTGATTTTATAGTTGAAAATTAGCTACATCACGCCAGCCCGAAGCAGGTCGTGGACGTGCAGTATGCCTACGGGGCGCTCGTTCTCGACCACGAACAGCACGGTCACCGAGGGCGCCGGATCGCTCATCAGGGCGAGCGCCTCCGACGCCATCATGGCCGGCGGCACGGTCTTTTTCGGTCCAGCGGTCATCACCTGGCCGGCGGTGTGGGACAGCAGACCCTCGATGTGGCGGCGCAGGTCGCCATCGGTGATGGCCCCGGCCAGCCGGCCCTGGTCGTCGGTGACCCCGACAATGCCCCACCGCTTCTCGGTCATGATCAGCAGGGCTTCGGGCATCGGGGTGTCGTGGGCGACCAGGGGCAGTTCGGCTGGTCCATGCATCAGGTCGCCGACGGTGCGCAGCATGGCGCCCAGCTTGCCGCCGGGGTGGAAGGTCTTGAAGTCCTTGGCGGTGAACCCGCGGCGTTCCAACAGCGCCACGGCCAGGGCGTCGCCAAGCGCGATCTGCAGGGTGGTGGAGGTGGTGGGCGCATTGACCTCGGCGGTGGCTTCCGGCGCATCGGCCAGGCGCAGCACCACGTCGGCGGCCTGGCCCAGCGCGCTGCCGGGGGCGGCGGTCAGGGCGATCAGGGGAATCCGGAAGCGCTTGGCGTAGGCCAGGATGTCGGACAGCTCACGCACCTCGCCGGACTTGGAGAGCGCCAGGATTGCGTCCTCCTGGCCGATCATGCCCAGGTCGCCGTGGCTCGCCTCCGAGGCATGGACGAAGAAGGCCGCCGAGCCGGTGGAGGCGAAGGTGGCGGCGAGCTTGCGCGCCACGTGGCCCGACTTGCCGATGCCGGTGCAGGCGATGCGGCCCTTGGCGGCGAACAGGATGTCGACCGCCCGAACGAAGGTCTCGTCCAGGTCCTGGGCCTGCTGGCCGAGGGCGGCGGATTCGGCGGTCAGCACCCGGCGACCGACCGCAACGGCGTCGAAGCCGCTCATGGCCGGGGGGCGACCGCTTGGTCCTGCAGGTCGCGCATGGTCTCCCGCGCCTTGTTCAGGCGCTCTTGCGAGGCCTTGGTCTGACGTTCCATGGCCGCCTTCATCTCCGGGGTCTGGAGGACAGGTTGATGGCCGAAGGGGCCAGGCGAGCGGGCGCCGATCCCCTGGGGCCACACCAGGGCCAGGGCGATGGTCAATGCGGCGGCGAGGCCGAGCAGCGGAAAGAAGAAACGATCCAGCATCGGGTCGATATAGCCGCTCCCATCGTCCTGGGCCACGCCCAAGGATGGGGCTTGTCCGCTTGACGCGCCGCCCCCTGAGCCCTAGCCGGACGGGCGACCCCCGACCGCCCTAGGAGATGTCCCGTGCCGACCCTTGTCCTGCTCCGCCACGGCCAGAGCCGCTGGAACCTGGAAAACCGTTTCACCGGCTGGGTGGATGTGGACCTGACCGACCAGGGAGAGGCCGAAGCGACCAAGGGCGGCGAACTGATCAAGGCCGCCGGCCTTCAGTTCGACCGGGTCTATACCTCGGTGCTCACCCGGGCGATCCGCACCAGCTGGCTGGCCCTGGCCGCCGCGGGCCAGGCCTATGTGCCGGAGATCAAGGACTGGCGGCTCAACGAGCGCCACTATGGGGGGCTCACCGGCCTCAACAAGGCCGAGACGGCCCAGAAGCACGGCGAGGAGCAGGTCAAGATCTGGCGCCGGTCCTATGACGTGCCGCCGCCGCCCCTGAGCTCGGCCAGCGAGTTCGACTTCGCCGGGGACCGCCGCTACGCCGGCGCCCATCTGCCCAATACCGAAAGCCTCAAGACCACCCTCGAGCGCGTGCAGCCCTATTGGGAGGCCGAGATCGCCCCGCGCCTGAGCGCCGGCGACACCCTGCTGGTGGCCGCCCACGGCAATTCCCTGCGGGCCATCGTCAAGCTGCTGTTTGGCCTGGGTGATGAGGCGATCATCGATGTTGAGGTGCCCACCGGGAATCCGCTGCTGATCGAGCTGTCGGACGATCTGAAGCCGGTCGCTGCGCGCTATCTGGACGAGGCCCGGGCCAAGCCGCTGCCCGCCATCGCGTGACCGACGCCGCGGCGGCCCATATGCGCCGCGCCATCGCCCTGGCGCGGGGCCAGCTTGGCCTCACGGGCGAGAACCCGGCTGTGGGCTGCGTCATCGTCTCGGGCGATGGGGCGGTGGTCGGTGAGGGGGCCACGGGGCAGGGCGGGCGACCCCATGCCGAGGAGATCGCCCTGGAGCAGGCCGGTGC
>CALEOQ010000206.1 GCA_937910255.1 uncultured Caulobacteraceae bacterium
GGCGGCGAGGTCATCCAGGAGCTCTATGCCGGCACCGAGGCCCAGGCCTCGACGGTCATCTCCGGGACCGAATGGCTGGAGCACCGCGGCTCGGTGGGCAAGGTCCGCATGGGCGAGATGGTGGCCATGGACGAGGACGGCCATCCCCTTCCGCCCCGGGAGGTCGGCGAGATCTATATGCGCCGTCCCGAAGGCGCCGGCCCCAGCTACAAATATCTCGGCGCCACGGCCAAGACCCTGCCCGGCGGCTGGGAAAGCCTGGGCGACATCGGCTGGTTCGACGAGGACGGCTATCTCTACCTGGCCGACCGCCGCACAGACATGATCCTGGTGGGCGGCTCCAACGTCTATCCGGCCGAGATCGAGGCCGCCCTGGACGAGCATGAGGCGGTGATGTCGTGCGCCGTCATCGGCATTCCCGACGACGATCTGGGCAATAAGATCCACGCCATCGTCCAGGTGAGCCGGCCGACCACCGAGGCCGAGCTGCGGGACTATCTCTCGACCCGGCTGGTCACCTACAAGCAGCCTAGGAGCTTCGAGTTCGTCGACGAACCCCTGCGCGACGACGCCGGCAAGGTCCGCCGCTCGGCCCTGCGCGAGGCCCGGCTCGAAGCGCTGAAGGCGCAGACGGCTTAGGCCCAGCTCCCCCACTCCCCGTCACCCTCGGGCTCGTCCCGAGGGTCCCTGTCGAGGGCGGGCGCGAGCGGCGCCAGGGACCCTGGGCGCAAGGCCCAGGGTGACGGTGGTGATTGGGCAAGCCCCCGCGCCGTTAGACCGCACGTCATCACCAGGGATGACACCGCGCGCCGGCGCGGATAAGGCCAGACACATTGATCAGAACCATAATCCGGGAAGGGACATGAGCATTAAAGGCCAGGCCTACATCATGGGCGCCTACGAGCATCCGCTCCGCGACGCGCCCGACAAATCCACCCCCCAGATCCACGCCGAATGCGCCAAGGGCGCGCTCGAAGACGCGGGCCTGACCAAGGACGACATCGACGGCTATTTCTGCGCCGGCGACGCACCCGGTTTCGGGGGCTTGTCCATGATCGACTATATGGGCCTGCGGAATGTCCGCCACATGGACTCCACCGAGACCGGCGGCTCGTCCTACATCCTGCATGTGGGTCATGCGGCCCAGGCGATCGCCCAGGGCAAGTGCAAGGTGGCGTTGATCACGCTGGCCGGCCGCCCGCGGCAGCAGAAGTTCGGCGGTTTCGGCGGCGGCGGACGCCCCGGCCAACTGACCGACGGGCCCCCTGAGGCCGGCTTCGAGAACATCTACGGCGGCACCACCCACAACACCTACGCCATGTGCGCCGCGCGCCACATGTACGAGTACGGCACCACGTCCGAGCAGCTGGCCTGGATCAAGGTGGCCGCCAGCCATCACGCCCAGTGGAACGAGCACGCCATGCTGCGTGACGTGGTCACCGTCGAGGACGTGCTGAACTCGCCGATGATCTCCGACCCGCTGCACCGGCTCGACTGCTGCGTCGTCTCCGATGGCGGCGGCGCCCTGATTGTCACCAGCCCCGAGATCGCCAAGAGCCTGAACCGGCCCAAGGTGAAGGTGATCGGCGCCGGCGAGAGCCCCAAGGGGCCCATGGGCGGCCACGACCTGGACCTCACCCATTCGGGCGCCCTGTGGTCTGGCCCCATCGCCTTCGAAGAGGCCGGCGTGAAGCCGTCCGACATGAAGTACGCCTCGATCTATGACAGCTTCACCATCACCGTGCTGATGCAGCTGGAAGACCTGGGCTTCTGCGAAAAGGGCCAGGGCGGCAAGTTCGTCGCCGACGGCAACCTGATCTCCGGCGTGGGCAAGCTGCCCTTCAACACCGACGGCGGCGGTCTCTGCAACAACCACCCCACCAACCGCGGCGGCATCACCAAGGTGATCGAAGCCGTCCGTCAGCTGCGCGGCGAAGCCCACCCGAAGGTCCAGGTTCCCAATTGCGACCTGGCCATCGCCCACGGCACCGGCGGCTCGCTCGGCACCCGCCACGGCGCGGCCACCCTCATCATGGAACGGGAGTAGGTCCCATGAGCGACACCAAAACCGCCCCTGAGGCGCAAGCCCGCAAGATCCCCGCCCCGCCGGTGACCATCGAGTCCAAGCCCTTCTGGGACGCGGCGACCGAAGGCCGCTTCCTGATCAAGCGCTGTAATGCGTGCGGCAAGGCCCACTGGTATCCCCGGGCTATCTGCCCGATCTGCTTCTCTGACGACACGGTCTGGGAAGAGAGCCCGGGCGAAGGGGTGATCTACGCCCATTCGGTCATGCGCCGCTCGCCCACCGGCCCCTTCGCCATCGGCTATGTGACCCTGGACGAAGGCCCGGCCGTGCTGACCAACTTCGTCGACTGCGACCTGGACGCCCTGGCCATCGGCCAGCGGGTCAAGGTCAGGTTCCAGGAGACCGAGAACGGCCCGCCGGTCCCGGTGTTCAGCCCGGTCTAGGGGCCGAACCGCTCTTCCGCCGTCACCCTCGGGCTTGACCCGGGGGTCCATGCGCACAGACCGCTGTCGGTGTGCATGGATGGCCTGGTCAAGCCGGGTCATGACGGGACGGGGGCCAGCGCCTATGGTCGCAGATGTTCCGGAGTGCTCGCCCTTGCCCCTGCTTCGCCTGCGCCTGGTCGCGCCCCTCCTCGCCGCCCTGGCGCTGACCGCCTGTCAGGAGGGGCCGAGCCGCCCGGCCTGTGCGGCCGGCGAGACCTGCCTGGAGTTCGGCAACAACACCGAGCCGGCGACGCTCGACCCCCAGAAGAGCAACCTGGTCGACGAGTTCCAGGTGATCGGCGACCTCAATGTCGGCCTGACCACCGACGCGCCGGACGGCACGCCGATCCCGGCCCTGGCCGAGCGCTGGGAGACCAGCGCCGATGGTCTGGTCTGGACCTTCCACCTCCGCGAGGCCCAGTGGTCGGACGGCGCGCCGATCACGGCGGACGACTTCGTCTACGCCTATCGCCGGATCCTGGCCCCCGAGACGGCCTCGATCTACGCCTATCTGGTCTTCCTCTTGAAGAACGGCGCGGCGGTGAACGCCGGCGAGGCCGCGCCGGAAACCCTGGGCGTCCGGGCGATCGACCCGCGCACCCTGGAGCTCACCCTGGACCACCCGGCGCCCTACCTGCCGGAAATGCTCAAGCACCTGTCCTTCTTCCCGGTCCCGCAGCATGTGGTGGAAAAGCTGGGCGACGCCTGGGTGGCGCCGGGAAACTATGTGAGCAGCGGTCCCTACCAGCTCGTCTCCTGGCGGCTGGGCGAATACATCGAGGTGGAGAAGAACCCCTACTTCTGGGACGCGGACGAGGTGTGCGTCGACACCATCCGCTACTATCCCACGCCTGATCAGGTGACCGCCGAGCGTCGGGTGGCGGCGGGCGAACTCGACATCAACACCGGCTTCCAGTCCAACCGCCTGTCGCGCATCGAGGAGGCCATGCCCGGCCATGCGCGCACGCACATCTCCCTGGCCACATCCTACCTGTCGTTCAACACCCGTGAGGTGGCCGCCTTCCGCGACCCCCGGGTGCGCAAGGCCCTGTCGGCGGCGGTGGACCGGGACTTCCTCACCGAGAAGCTGCTGCGCGCCGGCCAGGTCCCGGCCTATGCCTTCGTACCCCCGGGCACGGCCAACTATGTGGCCGATGGCCCCAAGGCGAGCTTTGCGGGCATGGGCTTCGAGGCCCGCCAGGCCCTGGCCCGCGATCTGCTGGCGCAGGCGGGCTACGGCGCCGATCGGCCGCTGGAGATCGAGATCAAGACCGGCAACACGCCGGACACCACCCTGATCGTCCAGGCCATCCAGGCCGACTGGCAGGCCATCGGGGTCGATGTGTCCCTGGTGCAGAACGAGGGCCAGATCGCCTTCGCAGCCTATCGCATGCGGGACTTCGATGTGGGCGCCATGAGCTGGTACGCCGACTACAACGACCCGCTGACCTTCCTGGAGCTGCTGAAGTCCGACACCGGGGCGCAGAACTATGGCGACTATGCCAATCCCCGTTACGACGCCCTGCTGGCCGCCGCCAACGCCGAGGCCGACCTTGCGGCGCGCGCCAAGATCCTCGCCGAGGCCGAGGCCCTGATGCTGGCCGAGGACGCCCTCGTGCCGATCTATTTCGTGGTCAACAAGGCCCTGGTGGCGCCCCGGGTCACCGGCTGGGTCGACAACATCGCCAACTTCCACCGCAGCCGCTGGCTGTGCGTGGAAGGCGGCGGGCAGGGGGGCGCTTGACCCCCGCCCCCCGGCGCCTCAAAGGCCCGGCGTGAGCCAGACCCCGCCCGCCGATTCCGCGAGAGACGTCGCCGCCCCCGGCGAGCCTGCGCCCGCCCCGTCGCCGGCGCCGCGCCGCGGGGGCATGCTGCGCTCCTCGGTGATCTTTTCAGCCCTCACCCTGTTCAGCCGGGTGCTGGGCCTGGCCCGGGATCTGGTGGTCACCGCCAAGCTGGGCGCCAGCCTGACCATCGCCGCCGACGCCTATTATACGGCGCTGGCCTTCCCCAATCTGTTCCGCCGGATCTTCGCCGAGGGGGCCTTCGCCGCCGCCTTCGTGCCCGGCTACGCCAAGCGGCTGGAAGGCGAGGGCGAGGCCGTCGCCAACCAGTATGCGGCCGACGCCGCCGCCGGCCTGGCGGTGGTGACTGTGGCGCTCACCCTGGCGGCCCAGGGCGCCATGCCCTGGCTGATGTACGTCATCAATCCCGGCTATGTGGACGAGCCTGACAAGTTCCGGCTGGCGGTGATCCTGACCCAGATCACCATGCCCTACCTGCCCTGCATGGCGATCGCCGCCCTGTTCTCCGGGGTGCTGAACGCGCACGGCCGGTTCATCGTCTCGGGCTTCTATCCGACCATATTGAACGTGGTCATGCTGGCGGTGGTCTGGCCGCAGGGGGACGCGATCACGGCGGCCTATGCGGCTTCGGTCGGGGTGGTGGTGGCCGGGGTCGGCCAGGCCGCTCTGGTCATCTGGGCCGCGCGGCGGGCCGGCGCCCGGGTGCGGTTCGTGCGCCCCCGGCTGACGCCGGACATGAAGGCCCTGGTGCGCCGCGCCGTGCCGGCCGCCATCGCCAACAGCGCCACCCAGATCAACATCTTCGTCTCCGGCATCCTCGCCTCGCAGGTGGCCGGCGCCCGGGTCTGGCTGAACGTCGCCGACCGGCTCTATCAACTGCCCATGAGCCTGGTGGGCGTGGCCATCGGCGTGGCCCTGTTGCCCCGCCTCTCCCAGTCCCTGCGCCGGGGCGACGCCGCCGACGCCAAGCTGGTCATGGACCAGGGCCTGGTGTTCGGCCTGGCGCTGAGCCTGCCCGCGGCGGCCGCCCTGGTGGCCATGCCGGTCTATCTGATCGATGGCCTGTTCACCCGCGGCGCCTTCGTCTTCGCCGACGCCGCCGCCGCCGGCGCCCTCTTGTTCCACTATGGCTGGGGGACGCCGGCCTTCGTCCTGCAGCGCATCCTGCAGCCGGCCTTCTTCGCCCGCGACGACACCAGGACCCCCATGCGCTTCGCCCTGATCTCGGTGGGGGTGAACATTGTCGCCGGGGTGGCCCTGTTCTTCGTGATCGGCGTCCCCGGCATCGCCATGGCCACCAGCCTGGCGGCCTGGATCGCGGTGATCCAGATGCTGCTGGCCCTGTGGCGGCGGGGGGATTATCGCCCGTCGGCGCAGGTGATCTCCAAGATCGTGCGGGTGGCCGCCGCCAGCCTGGTCATGGGCGCTGGCCTGGCCTTTGCGGCCGCGAACCGGGCGGCCCTCGAGGCGGTGATCGCCGGCCTCAACCTGCCGCTGATCGGCGCCAAGGAGATCGGCGTACTGAGCCTCTCTGTGGCCGGCATGGCCCTCTACGGTCTGCTGGTCCTGGTCTTCGGCGGCGTGACGCGCGCCGAGCTGCGGGCCGCCATGACCCGCCGGGCCGGTGCTCCGCCGCCGGTGGACCTGGGGTAGGGCTTTTCGCCCTCTTCGGCCTTCGCTTCGTCATGGTCGGGCTGGACCCGACCATCCATGCACACCGGTCGACCCCGGTGTTCATGGGCCCTCGGGTCAAGCCCGAGGGTGACAGCGGATGGGGCGGCCTTCCCGGCTTTATCCAGTCCCACCGCGTCATCCTGGGCCTTGTGCCCAGGATCCCTCTCGACGCTTGCGCCCGCCTCGACGAGGGATGCTCGGCACAAGGCCGAGCATGACGGGGTTTGGGGTTAAGGCGGGACTGCGCCTCAGCCCGCCCCCTTCCAGGCTTGCCACCGGCCCCTGGCCCGACTATGCGCATCGGCATGGCTTTTCCGGCTCGGAACTCCTGGCGATGGCGCCGCGCGTCCTGAACGCCCCCTGCTAGGGGCGGCAAGCCTCTGCGCGCCGCTGGGCGCGTCCTGAAAACACCGCTCAACGTCGAAGCCTGAAATCCCATGACCGACCAAGCTCCCCCCGCCTATAGCGGTCCCCAGCGCGTGCTGTCTGGCGTCCAACCCTCGGGCGCCCTGCATCTGGGCAACTATCTGGGCGCGCTGGTGAAGTTCGCCCGCCTGCAGCACGAGATGGAGACCTTCATCTTCGTCGCCGACCTGCACGCCATCACCGTCTGGCAGGACCCGGCCAAGCTGGCCGACCAGGTGCGCGAGATCACCGCGGCCTATCTGGCCGCCGGCCTCGACCCCGACAAGGCGACCATCTTTCCGCAGTCGGCCGTGCCCGCCCACGCCGAGCTGGCCTGGATCCTGAACTGCGTCGCGCGCCTCGGCTGGCTCGACCGGATGACCCAGTTCAAGGAGAAGTCGGGCAAGCACAAGGAGCGCTCCAGCGTCGGCCTCTACACCTATCCGGTGCTGCAGGCCGCCGACATCCTGCTCTACAAGGCGACCCACGTGCCGGTGGGCGACGATCAGCGCCAGCACCTGGAGCTGACCCGCGACATCGCCGCCAAGTTCAACCACGACTTCGAGGCCGAGGGCTTCTTCCCCCTGCCGGACGCCCTGACCCAGGGCCCCGGCTCGCGGATCATGTCCCTGCGCGACGGGACGGCGAAGATGTCCAAGTCCGATCCGTCGGACAATTCGCGGCTGAACCTGCTCGATGACGAGGACGCCATCGCCCAGAAGGTCCGCAAGGCCAAGACCGACCCCGAGCCGCTGCCGGACACCCTCGATGAGCTGAAGGGCCGGCCGGAGGCCGAGAACCTGATCGGAATCTATGCGGCGCTGGAGGGGCGGACGTCGGCCGAGGTGCTGGCGGAGTTCGCCGGCCAGGGCTTTGGCGCCTTCAAGCCCAAGCTGGCCGACCTGGCGGTGGCCAGGCTCGGCCCGGTGGGGGCGGAGATGCGCCGGCTGATGGCCGATCCCGGCGAGATCGACGCGGTGCTGGCCAAGGGCGCCGAGCGGGCGCGGGCGGCTGCCGCGCCGACCCTGGCGCAGGTGCGGGCCAAGGTCGGGTTCTGGGGCGCCTGATGGGGCGCCTGCGGCCCCAGCTCTTGGCCCCCTTGCCCAAATCCCGCCGCCGGGCCAACGTCGCCCCATGAGTCAGCGCAAGTTCCTCGTCATCGCCGACGACACGCCCGAATTCCAGACCGCCCTGCGGTTCGCCTGCCGGCGCGCCCGCTCCACCGGCGGCCACCTGGCCATGCTGCGGGTGATCGAGCCGGCGGTGTTCGAGCACTGGTCGGGGGTTCGCGAGGAGATCGAGCGCCAGGCCCGGGCCGAGGCCGAGGCCTTCCTGCAGAAGATGGCCGAGTTCGTCATCGCCGAGACCGGGGCGGCGCCGGAGTTCATCATCGTCAACGCCGAGAGCGCCCGCCAGGCCCTGCGCAGCGTCATCGCCGAGGATCCGGACATCAAGATCCTGGTCTTGGGCGCGGCCCCCCATGGTCGAGGCCCCGGCCCGCTGGTGGCCTCCATCGCCAAGGAGGGCATCCGCTGGGGCGGGCGCAACCTGCCGGTCACCGTGGTGCCAGGCGAGCTGACCGACGAAGAGATCGCCGACCTGGCCTGATCGCTACCAGGACGACGGCCAGGGCGGCGGCTCCGCCGGCGGGGCCACATCGGCCTGGGCCTGCAGTTCGGCGATGCGCGCCTCATAGACCTCAGCCACCGCCTCCGGGGCGGCGAAGGCGGCGTCCTCCCGGGCGCGGAGCCAGCGCCGCTGCTGCCGCTCCAACCGCCAGTCGGGCACGCCGGCCTCCAGGGCCTGTTGGTAGGCGGCGTTCAGCCGCTGGTCGGCGGCGGCCAGGACCGGATCGGCGCAGACCACCCGCTCGCCCTGGCTGCGGGCGCGACGGCAGTCGAAGCTGGGGGCGAAGCTCAGATTGGCCGGTTGGCGCAGGGCCGGCCGGGCCGGGGGCGCCGGCTCAGGTCCACTCTCTGGCGGCGCCTCGGCCATCTCCAGCGGCGGCTCATAGACCGGCGGCGGATTGTGCGGCGCGGCCTGGGCCATGTCCTCGGGCAGGACCTCCAGGGCCGCCCCAGGCGCCACGGCGCCGGGCGGCGGCGGCGCGGGCTGGTCGGCGACCTCGATGTCCAGGGTCTGCGCGCCCTCAGGCGCCATGTCGGGCAGGTCGTCGCCCAGGGTGAGGCCCAGGGCGGCGACGCCCAGGACGGCGGCGGCGAGGCCGCCGGCGATCCACAGGCCGCGCCGCCGCGGGGGCGGGGTCTGGGGCGCTACCGGCTCGATCCGCAGGTCGGCGGCGTCGACATAGGCGCCGGGCTTGCCGGCTTCGGGGTCTTGGGCGTCGAGGTTCATGGGTCGATTGACCTTGATTCAGACAGGCCACCGGCGGGGACCGACAGCCGCTATCGACAAATTTCACCGCCTACGCCTGAATTGCGGCTGAACGATGCGACCGGGGCGGGAGTAAACACCATGACCATCACGATGACCGACAGCCAGGCCCTGGGGCCGACCCTGGAGACCGCCCGGCTGATCCTGCGTCCGCCGGTCCTGGCCGACTTCGAACCCTGGTGCGCCTTTTCCGCCGACGCGGAGGCGGCCCGCTATATCGGCGGGCCGATGAATCCGGCCCAGGTCTGGCGCTCGATGATGACCATCAGTGGCTCCTGGGCGCTGGAGGGCTTTTCCATGTTCTCGGTGATCGAGAAGGAGAGCGGCCGCTGGATCGGCCGGCTGGGGCCGTGGCGCCCGCACGGCTGGCCCGGGACCGAGGTGGGCTGGGGGATCATCCGCGACTGCTGGGGCCGGGGCTATGCGCCCGAGGGCGCGACCGCGGCCATGGACTGGGCGTTCGACCACCTGGGCTGGGACGAGGTGATCCACACGATCGAGGCCGATAACGCCAACTCCCAGGCCGTGGCCCGGCGCCTGGGCTCGGCGGTGCTGCGCCAGGCCCGCCTGCCCCTGCCGATGGATGTCGAGGTCGATGTCTGGGGCCAGAGCCGGGCAGACTGGCGCGCCCGCCCAGGCGGCCGCTAGTACCAGCCCGCCGCCCGGAGCTGGCGCGAATAGGTGCGGCTGACGGGGACCTCGGTCCCGTCCTTCAGGGTCAGGACGGCGCGGCCGTCGCCCCGCCTGACATCTGCGATGGCGCGCCTGGCCACCCACCATGACCGGTGCGCCTGGGCGCCTTCCAGACCCTCCAGCTCCCCGACCGCATCGCCCAGCCGCATGAGGATCAGGTCCTGGCCCCGGGAGGTGTGCAGGCGCAGATAGTGATCCTCAGCCTCGATGGCGTAGAGTTCCGCGCCGCGCAGGCGCAGGGGCAGGCGCTCCAGGAACCGCACGGGCTTTGGCGGCGCCGGAACGACGCTGAGCTGGCGCATGGCCTGCCGGCGGCTTTCGACCAGGGTGTTCAGCACCGTCATGGCCAGGGCCAGGATGAAGACGCTGCCGAACAGATAGGGCAGGCCGCGCCAGGGAATCCGGTGATCGAAGGCCAGCCAGTTGGCGGTCCAGACCATGCCGGTGAAGGGGCCGGCCATGGCCAGGGCGGCGAACAGGCAGCTGCGCCATACGCCCTCATGGGGGCCGTCCTCGTCCCCGCGGCTGGGAAAGAATATCCGGGCGATGAACCCGCCCCAGAGGGCGCCGATCGCCATCATGGGCAGCCAGTAGGCCAGCCGCAGTCCCATGGGGGTGTCTTCGTCCACAAAGGCGCCCGACACCGCCAGGAAGCCGCCCACAGCCAGGGCGAGGCCGAAGCCCCTCAGCCAGCCGGCGCGGTCGTCATAGGGACCCCAGGCCAGCGGACGTTCTGTCGCCGACGTTTCGTCGATGGCGGCCGGCGGCGGTTCACGACGGCCAGACGTCATTTTGCGAAACCGCGCTGGTCGCTTGTCCGTCCTCAATCCTTCTCTCCGCCCAGACCGCGGCCCGCCGCCGCCCAAGGAGATAGACGATGTCGCTCGCCCCGCAAGATAGCAGATCGGAAGAGCACACGTCTGAACTCCAGTCACGTCGTAACCTCGTATGCCGTCTTCTGCTTGAAAAAAAAAAACCCCTCCCCCCCCCCCCCTCCCCACCCCCCCACAAACTCACCCACCTTCCATCATTACACACCCTACTACCTC
>CALEOQ010000207.1 GCA_937910255.1 uncultured Caulobacteraceae bacterium
CTGCGACGGTGGCTGGGTTTTTGTGTAAGGCTACGGCGACACCCGGGATCTACACCCGTTCCCTCACCGCCGCGCTGCCGACCTCGGGGGACGGGGCAGGGGCCGGCGCCGCGACCTCGTCGTCGGTCTCCAGGCAGATCACCTGCGCCACCCGCAGGTCGCGGCGCAGATCGTCGGCCACCCGGCCGTAGTTCTCGGGCGTCACCGGTTCACCCACGGCGAAGTTGGCCGCCCGATGGCCCGATGCGGTGAGGGCGGTGAGGACGGTCTCCGGCGAGGTGGTGTAGATCCGGCCGCGGCGCGGCGCTTCGGCGACGGTCACGCCGATGACTCGGCCGGCGCTGTCCAGGGCCGGCGCCCCCGAGAGGCCCGCCAGGGTGCCTGCAAGGCCGTCGGTGCGCCCGGTCTCGGCCCAGACCAGCACCGATTCGGTGCGCGCGCCGCGACCGCGGACCACCAGGTTCTCCCGACCCAGCAGGCGCGAGGTGGCCTCGCCTGCCCGGCCCTGCGGATAGCCGGGGTGGAAGGCGCGATCCCCCCGGCGCAGCGTGCGGTCGAGGCCCAGCGGCAGGGCCGGGGCCCCGCCCTCGGTGATCAGGATGGCGGCCTCGCCCCGAGGATCGATGAACACCTGGGCGTCCACGCCGCGACCGTCGGCCACGATGATCGCGGCCTGTCGGCAGCCCTCCACCACATGGCGGGCGGTCATCCAGATTCCATCGTCGGAAACGGCGAAGGCCGTGCCCGCGCCGGGCTCGGTGGTCTGCGGCACATCGACCACCACGGCCGGATCGAAGGGCGAGGCCGGACCCAGGGGCAGGCCTTCCTCCCCCGGCACCGGCGGCGGCGGCGGCGGGGCCGAGGCGTCCTCCTGTCGTCCCACCGCCGAGATCAGCAGCGCCAGGACGACGGCGGCATAGACGAGCCAGTCCGGAAGGCGGGGAAAGTGCATCAGGTGGTCAGGTCGCCACGGCCGCGGCGAGGATCAGGGCGGTGGCGAGCTTGGCGCCCACCAGCAGGGCGGCGGCGGCCACCTCGCCCTCCTGGATCCGCTGCGGCAGGCCGCGGAGCAGCAGGTCCACCAGCCGGAAGACCAGCAACTGCACCATCACCGTCGAGATGCCCCAGATGACGATCTCGATCAGCGAGGTGGACGAGTTCAGCGACAGGGCCAGGGGCGCGGCCAGCCCCACCAGGACCCCGCCGAGCGAGACCGCGGCCGCGGCGTTGCCGTCGCGGATCAGGGCCACCTCCTTGTGGGGGGTCAGCAGGACGTAAAGGGCCGCGGCGAGAAACAAGATCAGCACCGCCACGGCGGCGTGCAGCAGGGTGGTGGGAAAGCCGATGGCGAAGGCCTGGATTTCCGGAGACTGAAGGTCAGGGGGCATGCGGGCTCACCTCGGCTGCGGCGGGAGCGGCATGGTTAGCACGAGCGCCCGCCCGGCAAGCAAGCCGTTCAGGCGACAGGGGCGTCCTTCGCCTGTTGGGCGAGCGCCGCCTGGTCCAGACGCCGCCGTTCGCTGGCGCGCATCTTCTCGCTCTCCGACTTCAGCTGGCCGCAGGCGGCCAGGATGTCCCGGCCCCGAGGGGTGCGGATCGGCGAGGCGTAGCCGGCCCGGTTCAACACCGCGGCGAAAGCCTCGATGGTCTTCCAGTCCGAGCAGGCATAGGGCGAGCCCGGCCAGGGGTTGAACGGGATCAGGTTGATCTTGGCCGGGATGCCCTTGATCAGGTTGAGCAGGGCCTTGGCCTCGGCGGGGCTGTCATTGACGCCCTTGAGCATGACGTATTCGAAGGTCACCCGCCTGGCATTGGACAGGCCCGGATAGGCGCGGATGCCGGCCATCAGCTGATCCAGCGGGTACTTGCGGTTCAGAGGCACCAGTTCGTCGCGCAGTTCATCGTTCGTGGCGTGCAGCGAGATGGCCAGCATGGCCTGGGTCTGGTCGCCCAGGGGGCCCAACTCAGGCACGACGCCGGAGGTCGACACGGTGATCCGCCGCCGCGAGATGGCGATGCCCTCATTGTCGGCGATGATGTCGATGGCGCCGGCCACATGGGGCAGATTGTAGAGCGGCTCGCCCATGCCCATGAAGACGATATTGGACAGCCGGCGGTCTTCCTTCGGGCTCGGCCATTCCTCCAGATCGTCCCGGGCCACCTGCACCTGGGCGACGATCTCGGCCGCCGTCAGGTTGCGCACCAGGGCCTGGGTGCCCGTGTGGCAGAAGGTGCAGTTCAGCGTGCAACCCACCTGACTGGAGACGCAAAGGGCGCCCGATCGGCCCACATCGGGGATGTAGACGGTCTCGACCTCGATGCCCGGCGCCATGCGGATCAGCCACTTGCGGGTGCCGTCGCGGGAGACTTGGCGCTCGACCACCTCGGGCCGGGTGAGGGTGAAGGCCTCGGCCAGGGCCGCGCGGGTCTCCTTGGCCACGTCGGTCATGGCGGCGAAGTCGGTGAGCCCGTAGTGGTGGATCCAGCGCCACAGCTGGGTGGCCCGCATCTTGGCCTTTTCCGGACGCACCACGCCGGCCTCGACCAGGGCGGCGGCCAGCTGCGGCCGGGTCAGGCCCGACAGGTTCGGCCGGGTCGGCGCGGCGGCGGACGCCGCGCGCGAAAGATCGAGGGTGACGCCCAAGGGTCTGAACTCACTGGCTGGAAGGTCAGCCAATATAGGCGAGGGCGCGCGCGCTTCCAACTCGCGCGGGATGACGCAGGGGAAGGGGCGGCCTGCGGCCGGCCTCAAACAAATGTTCGTCTGCGACCTTCCGCCGCCGTCGGGGCTGGGTTAGCGTCCGCGCCAATTGCGGAAACTGGACGTGGGAGAACGACATGAAGGCAGTGCTGAGCAAGGTGACGGGCGGTCCGGACGCCCTGGTCGTCGAGGACATTCCCGCGCCGACCGCCGGCCCTGGCCAGGCGCTGATCTCCGTCAAGGCGGTCGGCGTCAACTTCCCCGATGTGCTGATGATCGAGGACAAGTACCAGTCGCGGCCCCCGCGCCCCTTCTCGCCGGGCGGCGAGCTGTCGGGCGTCATCAAGGCCGTGGGCGAGGGCGTCACCAATGTGAAGGTCGGTGACCGGGTCCTGGCCAATACGGGCTGGGGCGGCATGGCCGAGGAGGTGGCCCTGCCGGCCAACCGCCTGTGGCACATCCCCGACAGCATGCCCCATGACGAGGCCGCAGCCTTCATCCTGACCTATGGCACCTCCTTCCACGCCCTGAAGCATCGCGGCCGGGTTAAGGCCGGCGAGAGCCTGCTGGTCTTGGGCGCCGCCGGCGGCGTCGGCCTGGCGGCGGTGGAGCTGGGCAAGGCCATGGGCATGCGGGTCGTGGCCGCCTGCTCCAGCCAGGAAAAGGTCGATCTGGCCATCAAGCACGGCGCCGACGAGGGCGTAGTCTATGGCCGCGGCCCCTTCGACCGTGACGCCCAGAAGAAACTGTCGGAACTGTTCAAGTCCAAGGCCGGCGAGGGCGGCTTCGACGTCATCTATGACGCCGTCGGCGGCGACTATGCCGAGCCTGCCTTGCGCACCATCGCCTGGGAAGGCCGCTATCTGGTGATCGGCTTCGCGGCCGGCGAAATCCCCAAGATCCCGCTCAACCTGACCCTGCTAAAGGGCTGCGAGATCGTCGGCGTGTTCTGGGGCACCTGGGCGGCCAAGGATCCGCAAGCCTTCGCCCAGAGCGTCAAGGACCTGCTGGACCTCTATGCGGCGGGCAAGATCAAGCCGCATGTCTCCGAGCGCTTCCCCCTGGACAAGGGCGCCGACGCCATCGCCCATCTGGCCAGCCGCAAGGCCATGGGCAAGGTGGTCGTCACCGTCGACTGATCGCGATCTGGGCGGCGGGGGGCGAAGCCTCTTCCCCCGCCGCCCGTCCCGCTTTAGTGATCGACGATCACATAGATGAGGCGCCGACATCCGTGCGAGCGCCCAGAGGGGAGACGGGTCATGGCCGGACGTCTGGCGGGCAAGGTTGCAGTGATCACCGGCGGATGCTCCGGCATCGGCCTGGGGGCCGTGGAGCTGTTCATCGCCGAGGGGGCGAGGGTGGTCGCCGCCGACATCCAGGACGAAAAGGGCGCCATGCTGGAGGCCCGTTTCGGCGACCAGGTCCGCTACGCCCATTGTGACGTCACCTCAGAGGACGACATCGTCGCCGCCCTGAAGCTGGCCGAGAGCGCCTATGGCGGCCTCGACATCCTGTTCAACAACGCCGGCATCTCCGACCGCATGGGGGCGATCACCGAGGTCACCGCCGAGGGCTGGGACTGGATCTTCTCCGTGCTGGTCCGCGGGCCGGCGCTCGGCATGAAGCACGCCGCCCCGATGATGATCGCCCGCGGCGGCGGCTCGATCATCAATACGGCCTCGATCGCCGGCCTGCAGGCGGGCTTTGGCCCCATCGCCTATTCCACCGCCAAGGCCGGCGTCATCCATATGAGCCGGGTGGCCGCCGCCCAGCTGTCGCGCCAGAAGGTGCGGGTCAACGCCATCTGTCCGGGTCTGATCGCCACCTCGATCTTCGGCGCCTCGCTCGGCCTGCCCCGCGAAGTGGCCGACCAGATGGCCGCCCGGGTCGAACAGGGCGCCGCAAGCGTCCAGCCGGTGCCCAAGGCCGGTCTGCCCGCCGATATCGCCGAGGCCGCGCTTTACCTCGCCTCGGACGCCTCGGCCTTCGTCTCGGGGACCCATCTGGTGGTGGACGGCGGCATCACCGTCGGCGGCCGCCATAGCTGGGATACGGACTCGCCCTCGCCCTTCGTGCAGATGTTCGGCGAGGATTCGCCCTTCGCGCCCCCCGCCGATCCGGCGCCGTTGTGAGGCCTGGCGGTTGAGCGAGGACAAGGCGTCCCGGCCGGCCCTGGCCCCCAATGTTCACGGCGCCCTGTGGATGGTCGCCTCGGCGCTCGGCTTCACCGTGATGACGACGCTGATCAAGTTTCTCGGCGACGACTATCCGGCCGCCCTGCAGACCTTCTACCGGCAGGTGGCGGGGTTCGTGATCCTGATCCCCTTCATCCTCAGCCGGCGCAAGGCGGCCTTCGCCACCACCCGGCCGGGCATCCTGCTGTTCCGCTCGGCGGCGGGCACATTGGGGATGATCCTGTCCTTCTACGCCTTCCAGAAGATGCCGCTGGCCGACGCCAATGCGCTCTCCTTCACCCGCACCCTGTGGCTGGTGCCGCTGGCCTTCTTCGTGGTGCGCGAGCCGGTGGGGCCGCTGCGGATCGGGGCGGCGCTGGTGGGGTTCGCCGGCGTGCTGATCATGATCCGGCCCGGCGCCGGCGGCGAGTTCGCCATCGGCTGGCCGGCGGCGGCCATGCTGGCCTCGTCCTTCCTGTTTGCGCTCACCATCACCGGCATGAAGGTGATGACCCGGGACCACAGTCCCATGGTGCTGCTGGTCTGGTCGGCGACCCTGGGACTCTTCTTCGCCCTGCCGGGCGCCCTGTTCGTCTGGCGCTGGCCCGAGCCCTTCGACCTCTTCCTGCTGTGCGTCATGGGCGTGGTGGGCACCCTGACCCAGGGCTTCTACATCAAGGGCATGTCCATCGGCGACGCCGGCGCCATGGCGCCCATCGACTATATCCGCCTGGTCTTCACCGCGGCGGCGGGCTTTGCGCTGTTCAACGAGGTGCCGACCATCTGGACCCTGATGGGGGCGGCCGTGGTGGTGGTCTCGACCCTGTTCATCACCTGGCGCGAGCAGCAGATCTCCAAGCAGGCGCGGGCGGCCTCGGCCAAGACCCTGGCCAGCGAGCCCTAAGCCGCGTCGCTGGCCTTGCGCTGGCGTTCGAGGAAGGCCTTGGCCTCGGCCCGGTGGCGGGGCTTGAGGTGGCGCCCGACCACGGCCAGCAGGGCGGCGAACACCGCCGCATCGTCGGTGAAGCCGACCACCGCCAGCACGTCGGGAATGGCGTCGGCCGGCATCACGAAATAGGCCAGGGCCGCCAGCATCATCCCCTTGGCCGAGCTGGGCGTCGCCGGGTCCTTGGCGCAGTACCAGACCGCCACGGCGTCCGAGGCGAAGGGAATCTTCGCCGCCGTGCTGACGATCTTGGGCCAGAATCCCTTGCGGACGCGGGTCTCGTTGACCTTCACGACGGCGGGAACCAGGGCCCGTCTAGGGTCCAGCGCCTTGGCCGGATCAAAACCGCGATCCTTGACGTGGGGTGATGCTTTGGTCTTGGCGATCATCGGTTTAAGCCAGCTCCAGAGTGAGACCACATAAACGCATCTGGAGGCGAACCGTCCATGAAACTTGATTCCTCCGTCGCCGCCGTCGTCACCGGCGGCGCGTCCGGCCTCGGCGAGGCCACCGTCCGCGCCCTGGCCGCCCACGGCGTCAAGGTCGCGATCTTCGACATGAACGCCGACAAGGGCGAGGCGGTCGCAAAGGAAATCGGCGGCGTCTTCTGCAAGGTCGACGTCACCGACGACGCCACGGTGGAGGCCGGCTTCGAAAAGGCCCGCGCCGCCCATGGCCAGGAGCGCATCCTGATCAATTGCGCCGGCACCGGCTTTGCGGCCAAGACCGCCAGCCGCGACAAGACCACCGGCGAGGCCAAGTCGCATCCGATCGCCATCTTCGAGAAGATCGTCCAGATCAACCTGATCGGCACCTTCCGCTGCGTGGCCAAGTCGGCCCAGGGCATGCTGTCCCTGGAGCCTTTGGAGGATGGCGAGCGCGGGGTGATCGTCAACACCGCCTCTGTGGCCGCCGTCGATGGCCAGGTGGGCCAGGCGGCCTATTCGGCGTCCAAGGGCGGCGTGGTCGGCATGACCCTGCCCATCGCCCGGGACCTGATGAACGACGGCGTGCGGGTCAACACCATCCTGCCCGGCATCTTCAACACCCCGCTGATGAACGCCGCCCCGGAGAATGTGAAGGCCGCCCTGGCCGCCTCGGTGCCGTTCCCCAAGCGCCTGGGCCTGGCCGAGGAATACGCCTCGCTGGCGCTGGAAATGTGCCGCAACGGCTATTTCAACGGCGAGCACGTGCGGCTTGACGGCGCCATTCGGATGCCGCCGCGGTAATTTGCCGGTCGTGATGGGTTTTCCCCATTGCGACAATGCGCCACAGTGAGGGCTTGAGTAGCAAAAGCCCTCACTGGGGGTGCGTCTAGCCATGATGGCCACCTGGGCCCAGCGTTTCGCCACCGCCGTCGAGCGGCCGGCGATCGCCTATGGAATCGTCATTGGGTCCGTGGCCGTGGCCACGAGTCTTCAGGGCTTGATCGAGCTTGCCCTGACCTCGCCGCCGGCCTTCATGATCTATTATCCGGCCCTCATCTTCGCCACGGTGGCGGCCGGCGGACGCGGCGGCCTGACGGCGGTGGCCTTGAGCACCCTGGTCGCGACCCTGCTCTGGCCGGCCGAGGCGCGGGCTGGCGCCACCCTGCCCGTGGCGGTCGGCCTCTTCATCCTCACCGGCGGCCTGACCGTCGCCCTGGCCAAGCCGCTGCGGGTGGCGATCCGCCGGGGCGCCACGGTGCAGGAGCGCTTCCGCATCGCCCAGCAAGGGGCGAAGGACAGCTTCGTCATCTTCGATCCGGTGCGACAGGGCGAGACCATTGTCGACTTCACCTGGGTCTACGCCAATCCCGCGGCTGACCGCATGGCGCCGGCCGGGGTAGCGACTTTGGTGGGCCGCAGGGTGTCGGAGGTTTTTCCCGACGACACCGGCCGGGCCATGATCGACCGGTTGACCCGCGCCCTGGGGCAGGACGAGGCCGACGATCTCGAAGTCTGCCGGATGATCGACGGCCAGGAGCACTGGGTCAGGTCCAGCGCCGTGCGGGCCGGCGACGGGGTGGCCGTCATCTTCCGCGACATCACCGAGCAGCGCGCCACGAACCAGGCCCTGCGCCAGGGGGAGGCCCGGGTGCGCGCCTTCATCGAATCGCTGCCCCAACTCATGTGGGTCAGCGACCGGCACGGCGCCTGGACCTTCAGCAGCCCGCAATGGCACGCCTTTACCGGCGAGGGGCCGCGCGCCGCCCTGGGCGATGGCTGGCTCGGCGCGGTCCACCCCGAGGACTGCGACGCCGTCGCCGAGGCCTGGCGCCAGGCGGTCCAGAACGCGCTGCCCTTTTCCCCCCAGTTCCGCATGCGCCGGGCCGATGGGGTGTGGCGGTGGTTCCACGGACGCGCCTCGCCGCTGCGGGACGAAGATGGCGAAGTCCGCCGCTGGTTCGGCTCGGCCTCGGACATCACCGAGGTGGTCGAGGCCCGCCAGGACCTGGAGGTCCGGGTCGCCGAACGCACCCGGGACCTGCAGGCCAGCCTTGAGGCCAAGGCCCGCACCGAGGCGGCCCTGGCTCAGGCCCAGCGCCTGGAGACGGTGGGCCGGCTGACCGGCGGCGTGGCCCACGACTTCAACAACCTGCTGACCGTGGTTATCGGCGGCCTCGACATGATCCTGAAGAACCCCGCCGATCAGGCGCGGGTGACCCGGCTGGCCGAGGCGGCCCTGTCGGCGGGCCGCCGCGGCGAGCGGCTGACCCGGCAACTGCTGGCCTTCTCCCGGCGCCAGGAATTGCGCCTGGACAATCTGGCCGTCGCGCCCCTGGTGGAGCAGATCGAACCCCTGGTGCGCCGGGCGGTCGGCGAGGCGATCCATCTCACCATCGACTGCGCCCCTGACGTCGGCGCCGCACGGCTGGACGCAGCCCAGTTCGAGGCCGCCCTGCTGAACCTAGTGGTCAACGCCGCCGACGCCACGCCGGCTGGCGGTGAGATCAGCATCGAGGCCGTCCGGATCACCCTGGCCGAAGGCCAGGTGCGCGAGGCCAGTCCCGGCGACTATGTCCGCATTTCCGTCACCGACACCGGCGCCGGCATGGCGCCCGATGTCCTCGACCATGTGTTCGAGCCCTTCTTCACCACCAAGGAAACCGGCAAGGGCACGGGCTTGGGGCTCGCCCAGGTCTATGGATTCATCCGCCAGTGCGGCGGCGCCGTGGACGTCCGTAGCGCCCCAGGGGAAGGCTCGACCATCAGCCTCTACCTGCCCGCCGCCGACCACGCCGATCCCCTGGCGCTGGAGACCGAGGTCGGGATCGAGACCATGATGGCTGGCCTACGGATCCTGCTGGTCGAGGATGACGATGCGGTGCGGGCCGTGACCGAGAGCCTGCTCGGCGAGCTCGGCTGCCAGGTGGAGACGGCGATCAACGGGGTCGAGGCGCTGCGCCGGGTCGGCCGTGGGGCCGACTTCGATCTGGTGCTGTCGGATATTGTCATGCCCGGCGGGGTCAGCGGAGTCGATCTCGCCCGGCGGCTGCGCGACGCCCATCCGAACCTGCCGGTGGTGCTGACCACGGGCTACAGCGGAGAGAAGCTCGACGACGCCGAGGAGGCCGAAGCCTGGCCCATCCTGCGCAAGCCTTTCCGCGCCGAACAGCTCAGCGCCGTGGTCCGCCAGGCCGCCGGCGCGGCCTAGGCTGAGGCCTCAGCGGCGTCTCCGCAGGCCGCCCAGCATCCCGCGCACGATTTCACGGCCGATCTGGCTGCCGACGGTGCGCAGGACCGACTTGGTGAAGGCCTCACCGAGGCCCTGGCGGCTTCCGCCGCCGCCGCTGCGTCGGGCGGGCGCGCGGGGTTCGGGGGTGGTCTTGGCGGGCGGCGCCGGCGCGGCCTGCGCCTTCGCCCGGGCCTGCAGGCGCTCATGGGCCGACTCGCGATCGCGGGCCTCATCATAGAGGCCGCGCACCGGGCTCTGGGCCATCAGGGCCGCGCGTTCGGCCGGCGTGGCGGGGCCAAGCCGGGAGGCCGGCGGCCGGATCAGGGTCTTCTCGACCACGCAGGGCGCGCCTTTTTCGTCGAGCAGGGAGACCAGGGCCTCGCCCACGCCCAGGCCCTGAATCGCCTCGGCGGTGTCGAAGGCGGGATTGACCCGGAAGGACTGGGCGGCGGCCTTGAGCCCGCGCTGGTCGGCCGGGGTATAGGCCCGCAGGGCGTGCTGGATGCGGTTGCCCAGCTGGCCCAGCACGCTGTCGGGGATGTCGGCCGGGTTCTGAGTGACGAAGTAGACCCCGACGCCCTTGGAGCGGATCAGGCGCACCACCTGCTCGACCTTCTCCAGCAGACCACGGGGGGCGTCGCGGAATAGCAGGTGGGCCTCATCAAAGAAGAAGGCCAGGCGCGGCTTTTCAGGATCGCCGACCTCGGGCAGGTCCTCGAACAGCTCCGACAGCAGCCACAGCAGGAAGGTGGCGTAGAGGCGCGGGGAATTGATCAGCCGATCGGCGGCCAGGATGTTCACATGCCCCCGGCCCGCGCCGTCCACCCGCATCAGGTCGCTCAGCGCCAGGGCCGGCTCGCCGAAGAAGCCCGCGGCGCCCTGAGATCGGAAGAGCACACGTCTGAACTCCAGTCACGTCGTAATCTCGTATGCCGTCTTCTGCTTGAAAAAAAAAAAACCAAGCACCGACTGCGCCCGCACACCATCTGCATCCACGCAGACCGCC
>CALEOQ010000208.1 GCA_937910255.1 uncultured Caulobacteraceae bacterium
GGTGGGGGTAGGGGGAAGTGAACGGAGATGGCAAGGTTGGCGTAGAAGACAATGGTCGGGGAGAGAGTTCATGGCAGGTAAGATTTGTTTTTTTTTAATGATACGGCGACCACCGAGATCTACACTCTTTCCCTACACGACGCTCTTCCGATCTTGCTGGCCACCCCCAACGATGTCCGCACCACGGTGGAGCAGGAGGCGCGCCGACGGCGCAGCCTGTTCATCGGCGCCGACTGGCGGCCATCAGCCGATGTCCGGCTCGATTTCGACGCCCTGGTCTCGACCTTCGACAACGCCATTCGCGAGGACCGGCTGGTGTTTGGCCTGGGCGCGGCGCTGGCCGAGCCGGGCGCGACAGTGCGTGCGAAAAACGGCGTGGTCACCGCCGCCAGCCTCATCGACGGCCAGATCGACAACAATACCGAGTTCTCCGACCAGTCGCATCTGAACGTGCTCGTCTCGGTCGGGGCCGACATCGCCCTGGGCGACTGGCGCCTGACCCCGCGCCTCAGCGCCTCGCACGCCTATTCGGTGCTGGATACGCCCCTGGAGCGCTTCTCGACGGAGTCGCCTGAGGGGGTCGCCTACAGCTTTGACCTGGGCGATGCGGCCCAGTCCCGCCGGGCCGCCAGCCTGACCACTGACTACGACCTTCTCAACCCCGCCAGCCTGACCCTGGGCCAGTTGAGCATTCGCGCCGTGGAGTCCCGGGACGCCGACGTGACGGCGATGTTCGACGCCGAGCGCCGTATCGACTCCCACCGGGCGGGCGTCGGCTTCACGGCGCTTCACCTGGGCGTCCAGGTCAGCGACCGGAGCCGGGACTATGATCGCCGCGATCGGCGCGCCATTCCCCTGAC
Source organism: uncultured Caulobacteraceae bacterium (assembly GCA_937910255.1). GTDB lineage: Bacteria > Pseudomonadota > Alphaproteobacteria > Caulobacterales > Caulobacteraceae > Phenylobacterium. The sequence continues at coordinate 861 of CALEOQ010000208.1, forward strand.
GGACGACGGCGTCGTCGTTGGATTTTACACAGGCGCCGCGCCGGCCGATGTGTTCAGCGACCTGGTCGCGGTGCGCGCGACGCCCTGGGCCACGGCGGACTTTGCGCGGCTAGGCCCAGCCTTTCGTATTGCAGATCCGGCCGCCGGCATCGTCTTCCGGCCGGGCGATGTCGCGCCGACCGGCGCCGACCAGCAGAATTCCTACGAGGTCGGCGAGCAGGTGGCGGCGGCCTATCTGCGCCTGGATTTCGAAGGCCAAGTGATGGCGCGCCGCCTCTCCGGCAATTTCGGGGTCCGGGCCATCGAGACCCGCACCCATGTGGAGGGCGCGCGCCTGGAGCGGGTGGGGGATGCGGCCCAGGTTCGATCCGTGACCTTCGACGGCGACCATCAGGCGGTCCTGCCGAGCCTGAATCTGGCGGCTGAGCTGAATGAGGCGACGATCCTGCGGGTGGCGGCGTCCCGTTCGATCACCCGTCCGTCCCTGGCCGATCTGCGCGCCTCCACCGTCCCGGCGAGCGTCCTGGTGTCAGCGATCTACGAGGATGGCGAGGCGGCGGTCACCGACCCGGAAGACGGCCTCATCTTCAGCGGGGTCGGCGGCAATCCCGCCCTGACGCCCTATGTCTCGACCAATTTCGACGTCTCCTATGAGGTCACCGGCCGGCGCACCAGCCTGTCCATCGCCTATTTCCACAAGACCATCGACGACTTCATCGAGACGGTGGCGGCGCCGGAGGTGCTGACCTTCGAAACCCAGGCCGGTCCCCTGGTCGAGGCCGAGGTCCTGATGAGCCGGCCGCACAATGTCGGGCGCGCCACCATCGATGGGGTGGAGCTGGGCCTGCACCAACGCCTGGCCCATGGCCTTGGCCTCTGGGCCAGCGCCACCTGGACCCACTCGCGGCTGGACGGCGGCGGCCGGCTGACGGGCGTCTCGGACTGGGCCTGGTCGCTCAGCCCCTATCTGGAGCGCGGCCCCCTCAGCGTGAACCTGTCCTGGTCCTGGCGTTCCCCCTTCCGGTCCGAGGCCGACATGCAGGGCGGCGGCGTCTCGGACTTCACCGTCGGCGCGGCGGGCTATCTCGACGCCCAGGCGGTCTATGAGCTGCCCGCGCAGGCCGAACTGGTCCTCTCGGCGACCAACCTCACCGACACCCGCGAACTCGCCTATGAAGGCTCCAAGGACCGCCTTCTGCAACTCGGATCGGTGGGCCGTCAGGCCTCTGTCGGCCTCCGCTGGGTCTGGTGAACCGGGGCGCGCGGCCCTGCACAGGTGTCACAACAGCCCGCTAGCCATGGCGCATGACTGACCGCGCGACGCCCAACCTGCCGGCCCGTGACTTTGTCGAGACCGCCCAGTTCTACGAGGCCCTCGGCTTCTCGCAGACCTGGCGTGACCGATCCTGGATGATCCTGACCAGGGGGTCTCTCCAGCTGGAGTTCTTCCCCCACCCCGACCTCGATCCGAGCGCGAGCTGGTTCAGCGCCTGTCTGCGGCTCTCAGACCCCGCCCGGTTCTATGAAGCTTGCCGGGCGGCTGGCGTCCCTGAGGCCCGCGCCGGGATTCCCAGGCTCGTCCCCCGCGCCGCAGACGACACAGGCCCGCTCTTCGGCGCGCTCATCGACCCGAATGGATCGCTCCTCAGGTTGATCAAGGATGACCAGCGGGACATCTGAGCTCGCCGAGCCGGCCCCAAACCTGTGGGCGTTTGGTCCAGAACACGGAGGCCTGGCTTTGCACATAGAAACCGTGATCGCCCTCTACTCCGGCCTGCTGACGGTTGGCGTTCAGGTCTGGCTGGATGGGGGCTGGGGCGTCGATGCGCTGCTGGGCGAGCAGACGCGGGCGCATTCCGATCTTGATATCGTCGTGCAGGAAACGGACCTACCGGCGATGAGCGCCTTCCTGGCCGCGCAAGGCTTTGCGCCCTATCCGCGAGACGACACCCGGGCCTGGAACTATGTGCTGGCGAACGCCCGCCAGGAGCTGATCGACGTCCATGTCATCTGTATCGATCTGCGCGGCGACGGCATCTATGGGCCAGCCGAGAATGGCCAGTTCTATCCGGCCGCGGCATTGGCCGGCCGCGGCCGCGTGGGCGGGCTGCCGGTCTTTTGCCTGTCGCCCGAGTACCAGCTGGAGAGCCATCGGGGCTATCGGCCGCGGGAGAAGGATCGCCAGGACGTCCGCGCTCTCGTCCGAAGGTTTGACCTGATCGCGCCGCCGGAATACGGGCAGGCCGAAGCTTAGGACGATCAGGTCTCATCCCTATTGTAGCGCTAGGATGGATCGAAAGCCTGGCCCTGGGGTTGAGGAGGGATATGCTTAGCACGCTCCCCTACTGGCAGCAGTTGGCGCTCTATGCGCTGGCGGGCGCCGCCGTCATGACCCTGGTGTTCCGGATTCCCTATGTGGGGCCGGCGCTGCGGACGGCCGTATCGTTCGGCGCTCTGGCGCTTTGTCTCTTCATCCTAATGCAGCATGCGCCCTATCAGCCTTGGCTCGCCCAGATCGTCGAGCGCACCGGGCTGGACCGCCAGGAGGTGGTGGGCGAGGAGGTGCGTATCCCCATGTCGGCCGACGGGCACTTCTGGGCCAAGGCCATGCTGAATGGTCAGGAGGTCCGCATGCTGGTCGACAGCGGCGCGACCCTGACCGCCATCTCGGCGGAAACCGCCGCCCGGGCTGGCGTCCGCCCGGAGCCTGGGCTGACGCCGATCCTGGCGCGGACCGCCAACGGCGTCGTCCAGGCGCGACCGGCCTCGGTGGACGAATTCCAGCTCGGCGGCATTGCGGCGTCCGACCTGCAGGTGGCCATCTCGGGCGCGCTCGGACCCGTGGATGTCCTGGGCATGAACTTCCTGACCCGGCTGGCCAGTTGGCGGGTCGAGGGCCGGACCATGATCCTGACGCCCCGCCCGGGCGAAGTGGTGGACGGCGCTGATCTGACCGCCGAAGCCTCCTAGCCTTGCGGCTCCAGGGCCAGCAGAGCGACCGGCAGATGCGCGAACAACCTGGCGGCGGGAACGGCGCCTGGCGTGTGGGCCTGATCGCTCAGATGATCGCGGAAGCTGACCCCCTGGTCCGCCGTAAGCTTCACGACCGTGTCGTGCCACCATTCGGGGTCGGGGAGGGGAAGGCCCCGGGCTAAGGCAGTGGGCGAGCCGATCACCGCCGCGGCGATCACCGTGTCCGTGGCCGTCCGGCGGGCGAAGGCGATGACCGCGTCTTTCTGACGGCCTTCCGCCTGCAGGGGCTCATAGCTCCCCTTGGCGAAGACGTCCGGCCTGGCCCTGCGAAGGTTGAGCGCACGACTGATCACCATCTCCTTCACCGCCCCGGAGCGCCAGTCGGCCAGGGCGTTCTCGGGCGAGGTCTGGCGTAGCAGCTCTTGGCGCAGGGCGAAGTCCACCGGCCGGCGATTGTCGGGGTCCACCAGGCTGAAGTCCCAGAGCTCGGTCCCCTGATAGGTGTCGGGGACGCCCGGGCTGGCGCAGCGCAGGAGGGCCTGGGCCAGGCCCTTGATAGCCCCGGCCGGGGCGATCTCTTCCACCAGATCCGAAAGGGCTGCGCGATAGGCGGGATCGCCGAGGCAGTGGTCGAGATAGGCGAGGCAGGCGCGCTCGTAATCGGCGTTCGGGACCGCCCAGGAGGATCGCAGCTTGCCCTCCCGCAGCGCCTTGGTGAACCAGCCGGAAACCCGCTCGCCAAACACCTTCAGCCCCGCCGCATCGTCCATGTCCAGGTCGAGGGGCAGGGCGCCCGCCAGGAGATCGGAAGAGCGTCGTGTAGGGAAAGAGTGTAGATCTCGGTGGTCGCCGTATCATTAAAAAAAAACCCTCTCCCCCCTCCCCTCCCCCCCCTCTCCCTCTTCTGCCTTTCCTTCTACCTTTCTACTTTCCCCCTTCTCCCCTTCTCTTTCCCTTCTCTCCCCCTCCCCC
>CALEOQ010000209.1 GCA_937910255.1 uncultured Caulobacteraceae bacterium
GGGAGGAGCGGGCAGGGTGCCGCGTTGGTGGGAGGGACGGCATATGACCTGCCGACGGTGCGTCACTGGTGCACGGGGAGGGACGGCGTCGACCAAGGGCGCGAGCTGTGGGGCCGCATGCCCGATTGCCGGCTGGGCCAGGTGATGAGCGGCCATGCCGAACTGCGCGCCATGAGCAAGATCGGCCTGCTGGAAAGCTTCGGCTATGCGCGCCTGTCCCTGTGGGACGAGGCCAACGGCCGGCTGGTGGCCTTCAGTCAGGTGGCGCGCAGGCATCCGGTCCAGTCTCCCCAGACCCAGTCTTCCCCTGCCCAGGCCCACGCTCAAGCGCCCCGCCACGCGACCGCCGCCGCCGAGAGCTGACCTGGGGCGGAAGCTGACCCTGGGGGCGGGCCACTTCGCTGCGGTTGAGCAAGATCAATGCCGGGCCGCCCAGCCAGGCTCAGTCTTGCGACCGACGCCTGCACGCCGTCTGTGTTGGAGCGTTCCCGCGCATCTCAGGACCGGAGGCAGGTCGTGTTCAGAGTTGTCCACACCGTGGCCGGCGTCATCGCCTTGCTGATGATCGCCATCTTCTGGCTCTCGACGACCCTCAGCGAGCTGTTCGCCCCGCCTGAGGTGGTCGCCGCCGTGAAGACCGCTATCCCGTGGGGCTTCCTGGTATTGATCCCTGCCTTGATGGCGACGGGCGGCTCCGGAGTTCTTCGGACCCGCGGCCGACGCACCGGCCTTGTCGGCGTGAAGCTCAAGCGGATGCAGGTGATCGCCACCAACGGGCTGTTGATCCTCTTGCCAGCCGCCCTGTTCCTAGCGACGCGGGCGCAGATCGGAGCCTTCGACACGACCTTCTACGCGGTGCAGGCGGTAGAGCTCATCGCCGGGCTGGTGAACTTCACTCTAATCAGTCTCAATCTTCGCGACGGCCTGAAGATGACGGGCCGACTTCGGCGTCGCGCAGCGGCGTGACGGGCCGGGAGGCGGCGTCACGGAGCCTATACCTCGCGGGCCTCCTCGCCCCCGGCGTCTTCCTGCTGTCGGTTGTCATAGGCGGCGCGCGGCGGGCGGGCTATTCCCATGTATCGGAGCCCGTGAGCGCCCTCGGCATGTCTGGCGCCCCCGACGCCTGGGCGATCAACGCTGCCTGGACGATCACCGGCCTGCTGGTGATGCTCTTGGGTCTGGCGCTCTGGCGAGACCGGAGCGGCCCCGGGCGCTTTGGGGCAGGCGCGCTCCTGGCGGCGGGCGCCGCCTCGGCCGCCATCGCCCTGTGGTTCCCCATGGATCCGCCGGGCGTCCCGATGTCGCGCGCCCAAGGCGGCCATCACATTCTGGTCGTGGTGGCGGCCTTGGCCTTTGCAGCCGCCATGGCGGGCTCGGCGCGCGCGCCCGCAGCCCCGCCAATCTACCGCCGCCTGACCTGGCTCGCCCTGGCCGCCATGGTGCTGGGCGGGGCGGGCGCAGCCTTGTCCACCGCCCTGGGCCTGGACGCGATCGGCGCCTTTGAGCGCCTCACCCAGGGCGGCTATCAGGCTTGGCTGCTGATGACCGGCGCCGTGGGCTGGTCCAGGGAATGGCGTGTGGCGAGACCGGCCAACGAGACATGATCTGCGGCCGGCCGTTGACCGCCTCGCCGCTTTGTCGCACCACCGCCCCATGACCAGCCTGTCCCGCCTCACCGGCCCTATGGCCTCGCCCGCCAGCGGTCGCGATCCCCAGTCGATGGTGGTCCTGCTGCACGGCTATGGCTCCAACGGCGACGACCTGATGGGCCTCGTGCCCTATTGGCGCGCCAGCCTGCCCGACACCGTCTTCCTGTCGCCCAACGCGCCGGAGGCCTGCCCCGGCGCGCCGGGCGGCTATCAGTGGTGGTCGCTGACCGACCTGGGCCGCGAAAGCCGCGCCGCCGGCGTGCGCCAGGCTGCGCCCCTGGTGAACGCCTTCATCGACATGCACCGGGCCGCCTACGACCTGCCCAACCGCAAGGTGGCCCTGGTCGGCTTCAGCCAGGGGACCATGATGGCCCTGCACGTGGCGCCCCGCCGGCCCGAAGCCCTGGCCGGCGTCGTCGGCTATTCCGGCATGCTGGCCGACCCCGAGGCCCTGGAGACCGAGGTCCAGACCCGACCGCCCCTGCTGCTGATCCACGGCCACGCCGACCCCCTGGCGCCCTTCTCGGCCCTCCGTCAGCCCGAACCCGACTTCACCCGCCCGCACTCCCCCCTCCCCCCCCACACCTCCCCCGCCCCCGCCACAGCCTCCCCCACCCCGCCCCGCCTCCCCCCCCCCCGGTCCCCCCCCCGCC
>CALEOQ010000210.1 GCA_937910255.1 uncultured Caulobacteraceae bacterium
ACCGGCGCCACGGCCGACAGCACCACCAGCCGGCGACGCGCCTTGCGGGATTTCGGCAGCCAACCGGTCATCGCATGGGCTCCGTAGCCGCCGCCTGGGCGAGCTGAGACAGGACCAGGGGATCGTCAGCATAGCGGGCGCGCGCCACGGCCAGGGCGGAGTCCCGCGAGGCGACGTCGCCCAGCACGGCGTAGGAGCGCACCAGCCGCACCCAGCCTTCGGGATCATCGGGCTCGGCCGCCAGGCGGGCGGCCAGGCCATCCACCATGGCCTGGATCTCCGGCGCGCCGATCTGGGGCGCGGTTTCAGGGCGCGGTCCCTGCCCCACATCGGCGATCGCGGCCTGCAACACCGGGCGGCGGGGATCGTCGGCCGGCAGGTCAGCCAGAAGGGCGCGCCATTGCGCCAGGCCGGCCTCCACCGCGCCGGCTTCGATCTGACCGCGGGCCAGGTGGAAGCGGGCCGCGGCGGCCTGCGGATCCTGTTCCAGGGCGCGCTGGAAGGCTGCGGCGGCCTGCGGGGTCACCTCCCCTTCGGCCTGCATCATCAAGGCTTCGCCGAGGGATTCCCACAGATCGGCCCGCTCGGGCGCCAGGCGAAGGGCTTCGCGCAGGGCGCGGGCGGCCGCAGCGGGATCGCCCGAAGCCATCTCGGCGATGGACAAGAAACGATAGGGCTCAGGATCGCCCGGCCGCTCGGCGGTCACCGAGCGCAGGACCGCGGCCATCTGCGGGGCGTCGAGCTGGGCCGGCGGCATGGCGCGCCACTGGGCCAGGCGCTGGGCCTGGGGCCGGTCGCCGTAGCCGGGCGAACCGACGACGAGATAGAGGACCAGAGCCGCCACCGGCGCGAGGCCGGCCAGCAGGACGAGGCCGCGGCGGCGCCCAGGACCGGGGGTCCAGCCGGACTCGGTGGTCTCCGCCGCCGACAGCAGCCGCCGCGCGGCCTCGGCATGGGCGCTGCGGCGCTCGTCAGGGGCGATGAGGCCTCGGTCGGCCAGTTCGTCGATCTCGGCCAGTTGCCGGCGATAAAGCGGCAGGGTGGAATCGCTCCCCTGCGGCGCGGCGGCCGCCTGGGCCGCACGGCCCAGAATGAGCCCCGCAACAGCCGTCGAGATCACCCCGACCGCAATCCAGAAAACGATCATGCGCGCCCTTTAGACCAAAGGCCTGGCGTGCGCGAGAGGGCAGAGACGGGGCGCGGCGTCAGACCGCGGCGAGGCGCCGGCGCAGGGTCTCGGCCGACTGGCGGTTCCGGACGATCGCCAGCAGGTCGGCGGCCTCCGCCAACAGGGTCCGTGCGACGACGGGATCGGGCGCATCCCCCTGCTTCAGGTGGTCAAGCGCGTCCTCGGCGAAGGCGTCGAGATGGGCCTCCAGCTCTTCCATCACCTTGGTTCGGGTGGCCGCAAACCCCCCGTGGTTGGCCGCGCCGCGGATCTCCTGGGCGAAGGCCACCAGGGTCTTGGCGGTCTGAACATGCGCCGCGCTCGGCGCCACGGTGAGCAGGGCGGCGTCGCGGGTCGTGCGGCCGATACGGACCTGGGTGGTCGGCAGGACCTTCTGGACAGCCTTGTCGATCTCACGCAGACGCGCCTCGACCACGCGGGCCAGGGTGGCCTTCTGGCGAGCGATCCGACCGCCCCAGGGGCCCTGGCGGGTCAGTTCGACATTGCCCTCCAGCTCGGCGATCTGAGCGGTGACGCCGTCGATGACGGCGCCCACTGAACGGACAGCGGCCATCCCGCCGCTGGTGTCAAAGCTCTCGACCTGGGCCAGTCCGTCATCGATGGAGTCAAGCACCCGCAGGCCGAAATCGGCCAGTTCCGAGCCGGCCAGATAGGTCTCTGGCGGGCGGTCCATGATCGCCGAGATAAGTCGCAGGATCATCCAGGACTGGGGCAGATGAGCGCCCAACATCTCGAAGAACCGGGGACCGGCGTCCTCGGAGATGGCCACCGTGTCCTTGTAGGCGATCCGCGCGACGGCGGCGTCCTCGTCGGTCACCCGCTGAATCCATTCCGGCAGGCGCCCCACGGCGGTGCGCAGGATCGGGATCATGTCCAGGCAGTCGGCCAGCAGACGGGCGCCGTCCGGACGCGCGGCCTCGGCCAGGTCGGCGGCGGCGGCGAACTGCGGATGGTTGCGCTGCCTCACGCCCTTGGCGGCGCGGCGGGCGAGCACGTCATAGGGCTCGGGCGAGCTCTGCCCGGCCTGGAATTCTTCATGGAGGGCCGCGGCCCGACCGACCTCGTGGGTCGCCTGATCGCGCAGGGCGCGCCAGACGAGCGCCAGGGCGCGGGCGGGAAAGGTCAGGCGTTCGGTTCGCCCATCGCCGATACAGAGCGGCACGATCGGATGAAGCACGGCGTTGCGCAGCTGGCGGTCGCGGGCCTCGGTCTCCACCAGCACGCGCACATCCACCCGGCCGGAATCGCCGCTGGCGCCCGACAGGGCGCCGCGCAGGTCGCCCACCACCCGGTCCGGCGCCGCCCCCACCACCTGCC
>CALEOQ010000211.1 GCA_937910255.1 uncultured Caulobacteraceae bacterium
GGTGGAGGCGTCATGGCTACGTTTTTTGTTATAGGATACGGCGACCGCCGCGACCTACCCTCTTCCCCTCCGCGACGCGCTTCCGGTCTCCAGGGTCAGCCAGAGGTCGACGTACCATTCAGGCTCGGCATATTCCCGGCTCTGGGTGATGCCGGCCAGATAGCCGGTGGCCGCGAGCACGATGAACAACTGGTAGCCCCAGAAGACGAACCAGGGCCAGGCGCCGCCGGCCAGGCGCGCCTTGGACGTCCGTTGGACCACATAGAAGGAGGTGGCGATCAGGGCGTTGCCGCCGAAGGCGAAGATCACGCCCGAGGTGTGCAGGGGCCGCAGCCGCCCGAAGTTCAGCCAGCCGTGCTCGGGGAAGTACAGCAGGTTGGGCCAGGTCAACTGGGCGGCGATCACCACCCCCACCAGCAGGCCGACCACGGCCCAGAACATGGTGGCGATGACGCCGGCCCGGATCACCCCGTCGGAATAGTGGGCCTCTGAGCTGCGCAGGCGCCCCGAGTTCAGGGCCACGGTCAGGACCCCGAAGGCCAGGACGAAGGCGCCGATCAGCAGATAGCCGTGAAAGCGGAACAGGCGATCATCGGAGAAGGCCGTCGCGAAAACCGCCCCCAGGGCGGCGAGCCCCGTAAAAGCGTAGAGCAGGAGCGCATCGAGCGGCGCCCCATCCTGCCCAGCGATTGATTGATTCATGATCCCCAGCGACTCGGTGCGAATGACGTTCGCCACCTCTGCCGCCGGGGCCGCTCGCCGGCCTTGATCCATCTCAAGGCCAGAGGCCCCGGGCCTGGGCGATCAAGGGCCAAAGAGGAGTCTGATCATGCGCGCCCAACCCCTGGCCGACCGGGAAAACCGGCTCATCGCAGGCCTGACGGCCTGGATCGCCGCCGCGCTCAGCGCCGAATACGCCTGGCTGCATGCCCGCTCGACGGAGGCGCTCTATGGCGCCATCTGCGGCGAAGGGCCGCTGGCCCACTGCGCCGCCTGCTACGCCGCTCCGATGCTGGCCCTGGCCGGCGCCGGCCTCCTGGCGCCGGAGGGCCTGAAGGCGCTGCGGGCGGCGGCGGGTTCGGGGCGCTGACCTCCGGGAGACTCGTCCGGGCGCCGACCGCGGCATAGACGCCCGATGCGGTCGAAAGACGGGCGCTTCCGGTGTATAGGGCGCTCGACCTCGCCTTTCGAACCCCAGCCTGACCCTCCGAGCCCTTGCCGCCTCAACCCCCCTTCCAACCCCACCGCCTGTCCGTCGCCCCCATGATGGACTGGACGGATCGGCATTGCCGGAGCCTGCATCGGGTGCTGTCGAAGCAGGCGCTGCTCTATACCGAGATGGTGACCACCGGCGCGGTGCTGCATGGGGATCGCGAACGGCTGCTGGGCTATGACGGCGCCGAGCATCCGGTCGCCCTGCAGCTGGGCGGGTCGGATCCCGCCGATCTGGCGGCGGCCGCCCGCATCGGCGCCGACCTCGGCTATGACGAGATCAACCTCAATGTCGGCTGCCCGTCCGACCGGGTGCAAAGCGGCCGTTTTGGCGCCTGCCTGATGCGCGAGCCGGCCCTGGTAGCCGACTGCATGGCCGCCATCGCCGCGGCGGTGGACGTGCCCGCCACGGTCAAGTGCCGCATCGGCGTTGATGACCAGGACCCGGAAGAGAGCCTGTTCACCCTCGTGGACCTCTGCGCCCAGGCCGGGGTGCGGACCTTTGTGGTCCATGCCCGCAAGGCCTGGCTGAAGGGGCTGTCGCCCAAGGAGAACCGGGACGTGCCGCCGCTGGACTACGAGCTGGTCTATCGGCTCAAGCGCGAGCGGCCTCATCTGACCATCGCCCTGAACGGCGGGGTGCCGGACCTGGCCGCGGCACAGGCCCACCTGGCGCAGGTCGACGGGGTGATGCTGGGCCGGGCGGCCTATCACACGCCGGAAATCCTGGGGGCGGCGGACGCCGAGGTGTTCGGGGCGGGTGAGGTGATCGACTCGGCGATGGCGGTGGAGCTCTACCGCCCCTATCTCGCCGCGCGCCTGGCGGAGGGGACGCCTCTGGCGGCCATGAGCCGGCACATGCTGGGCCTGTTCCACGGCCGACCGGGCGCCCGGGCCTGGCGTCGCATCCTGACGGTGGAAGGGGTCAGGCCCGGCGCCGGTCGTGAGGTGGTGGACGCCGCCCTGGCCGCGGTGACCCAGGCCCGCGAGGCCCGCGACGCGGCCTGAGGCTAAAGCGCCGCGATATCCTCGCAGGTCATGAACACCGCCGAGGGGCCATAGCCCGAGACCTTGGCCGCCAGGTCCGGGGCGATGATGGCCGGCAGGCTCCAGCCCTGCCGTCGCCAGAAGGGGGCTGCGCCTTCCACCGCGATGAGTTCCGAACGGGCAAGGCCCTGCGCCAGGGCGGCGTCGCGTCCAGCCATCAGCAGCCGGCGAGCCAGGCCCAGGCCGCGGGCGGCCTCGGCGACCGACAGATCGTGGACGTACCAGCAGGCCTGAGGCGCCGTGGTCGGCAGCACAGAGTTCACCGGCGGCGGCGAGCCGGCCACCCAAGGATGGCTGACCAGATAGCCGCAGAGGTCTCCGCCCTCATGGGCGACCAGGTTGAGCGCCGGCGTCAGGGCCATGCGGCTGAGGAAGGCGTCTGCGGAGTCATGCAGGGCGGCGGGATAGCCCTCACCCTGCAGGGCCAGGACCTCGCCCAGGTCCTGCGGCGTCATGGGGCGCAGGACGAGATCTGTCACGGTCGCAGGATCAGCGAGGTCTGGGTGGCCTCGAACCGGCTCAGCCGGCCGAGATAGCTCATGCCCAGCAGCGAACTCTCAAGTCCCTTCTCGATCACCAGGGCCTCCACATCGGTCACCCGGGCCCCGGCCACCGAGATGGCGTCCAGGCGGATGACGGCGGCGCGGGTCTCGCCCGAGGCGGTGAGGACCTTTTGCTGGTAGTCGAGGTCGGCGGGCTCGAAGCCCAGGCGTTGGGCGTCAGCCGGCGTCAGGGCCACGGCGCTGGCGCCCGTGTCCACCAGGAAGCGGACGCTGGCCCCGTTGACATCCCCTTGCGCCCAATAGTGGCCATCACTGGCCTTGGCGATGGCGGCGGTCTCGGCGGTGCGCATCGCAGGCGCAGGCGCCTCACGCAGGGTGGCGACCAGGGCCGAGGCGCCTCGGGCCGGGTCCAGGGCCACCACCGTCTGGGCCGCGCCGACGGCCGAGACGGCCGCCACAAGGGTCAGCATGGCAAACTTGAGCATTTCGAAACCCGCCTCACCAAAGGCATAGCGGCCGTTAGCGGCCTTGTTGTCCGGCGAGACTAAGGGCGCGCAGGTTTGCATCCGGTGAATCGGTCGCGGCGTGCGCCCGGACTGGGCAGGCCTAGAAAACTGGGCAGGCCTAGAAAAAGGCCAGCTTCTCAGGCGCGATCCGATCCCGGCGTGACGGCAGCTCGGCCATCACGGCTTCGCGGTCTTCCGGCGAGAGCCGCGCCCAGCCGGCCACCTCGGCCAGGGTCCTGAAGCACCCCAGGCAAAGGGACGACTGGCCGTCGATCACGCAGACCTTGATGCAGGGCGTCTTGATGGGGGCGGGAGGAGCGGCCATGCCGCAGGCTTAAAGGGTTACGAGAGAGCCCGCCAGAGGGCGGGCCCGAGGGCGGGAATGGGCCAGCTCAAAATACCGGCGGTTCATGAACTGCAAGTAATGAACATGAATGAATTGAATGTAATCTGAATTCCAGAATTCTTTCCAAGAGTTCATTTGAGGTTTGTCTCCAAACATCTCAATTTATGATCATTGATTTCAAGGGAGAAACGCCATGAACTTCGCCGCCATTGTTCTTTCCGCCGCCGCGCTCGTCACCGCCGGTTCGGCCGCCGCCGCCGAGCTCAAGGACAACGAGTTCCTGGAGGCCACCCGCTGCCGCGCCCTGGCCAAGGCCGAAATGGCCGATCTGGACACCGCGGCCATCGACGACATGCTGCGCGACCAGGCCTATGGCCGCACTTCCCGCGTCCTGGAGCGGGCCAAGAGCGAGCGCAGCCGCGCCAACCGCCAGGCGCGTTCCAGCGATGAAAAGATCCAGTTCGAAATTCGTCAGGAAGTCAGCGGCCCCTGCCAGGTGTGGCTGGGCGGCGAGGAGAGCGTGAAGGCCGCCAAGGCGACCGCCCCCTCCGCCGACTGATCTTTCCGACCTTCCAAGCTGTCGCCTGTCCCTTGGGCGCGCCTCCCCCCACGAGGCGCGCCCGCTTTTTTTGTTGGCCAAGGCGGCGGAACCAAGGCTTGAGCCTACGCCTTCTTGCGCCGATGGCCTTGGCCGTGCATGCCGGAGGCGATGAGCATTCTGACCCCAGGAGAAACCTGCTGGCGGCGCGAGCACGCAGGGCGGGCCGCCTTCCTCGTCGACACCGAGGCGTACTTCAACGCGCTTGCGGAGATTCTACCCAAGGCGCAGCGGTCGATCTATCTGCTCGGCTGGGGCTTCGACCCCCGCACACGGCTGTCGCCCGACGGCTTCGACGGTCCAGATGACCCGGACGAGGTGGGCCGAGTCCTGGTGGAGCTGGCCAGACGCCGCCCGGACCTGGATATCCGCCTGCTGATCTGGAAGTCGGCCCTGCCGATCAGCGCCAGCCAGAACTTCTTCCCCCACCGGGCCAAGCGGTGGTTCCACAACACGACCGTCCAGTTGCGCCTCGATGAGTCGGTGCCGCTCGGCGCCTGCCATCACCAGAAGGTGCTGGTGGTGGACGACGCCATTGCGCTCTGCGGCGGCGGCGACATCTGCGTGGACCGCTGGGACACCGCCGGCCACCTGGATGGCGACCAGCGGCGCATCATGCCCGACCAGGAGTGTCACGCCCCGCGCCACGAGGTGATGATGATGGTGGACGGGGCGGCGGCCGAGGCGCTGGGGGACCTGTTCCGCATGCGCTGGCGGCGCTCGGCGGGCGAGGTGGTGCCAAAGGCCGCGCCGGCCGCCGGCGATCCGTGGCCCCAGCGGGTCCCGGCCCACATGCTCGACGTCGAGGTGGGGATCGCCCGAACCGTGCCGGCCTGGAAGGGCGAGGCGATGACCGACGAAATCCGACGCCTGACCCTGGCCTCCATCGCCCAGGCCCGGGACGTCATCTATCTGGAGAACCAGTACTTCACCTCGCCGATCTATGCCGAAGCCCTGGCCGCACGCCTGCTGGAGCCGGACGGTCCTGAGGTGGTGCTGATCTCCACCGCCCAGAGCCCCAGCTGGTTCGACCAGCTGACCATGGACCGGGCCCGGTCCAACATGCTGTGGCGCCTGAACGCCGCCGACATCTTCGGCCGGTTTCACGCCTACTGGCCGGTGACGCCATCAGGTCAGCCGATCATCGTGCATTCCAAGGTGACGGTGATCGATGACCGCCTGGCCCGGGTCGGCTCGGCCAATCTGAACAACCGCTCGGGCGGCTTCGACACCGAGTGCGAACTGGCCGTGGAGGCCGACGGCGACCTGAACCGGCGCAGCATTGCGGCCCTGCGCAACCGGCTGATCGGCCATTTCATGGGCTATACCGGGGAGGCCGTGGCCAAGGCTCGTGTGGAGCACGGCAGCCTGGGCGGCGCCATCACGGCCCTGAATCGCGAGGGTCGGCTGCGGAAGCTCAAGTCCCAGGACATGGGCGCATTGGGGGACATGATCGCCGCCTTCCATATCGGCGATCCGGCCGATGTGGAGGACTCCTGGCGCATCTTCCGGCGGCGAGACCGACTCTACGCGGCGTCAAGACGCCTCAGCCGGCTGGTCGCCGAGGGGCGGCCGGGGGCGGCGGCTCAGATCAGTTCGAAGTCCATCACCAGGGGCAGGTGATCGGAGGCGACCCGGGTCAGGCGGTCATAGGGCGCAAAGACATCCAGCACCCGCACCTGTTCGCTGACGAACAGGTGGTCGATCCGCAGGACCGGCATCACCGAGGGAAAGGTCGCCGACGGCGAGCGTTTGGCCGCCTGCTTGCGGGCCGGGCGCAGGACGCCGCTCAGGGTCCGGTAGACGGCAGAGGCCGAGGTCACGTTGAAATCCCCGAGCAGGATGGTCGGCCCCTGCCGGTCGGGATGATCCAGCCAGGCGGGACCCACCAGGGCCTGGGCCTGGTTCTGCTGTTCGCGGGGCACCAGCCCGAGATGGGTGTTGAACACCTGCACCTCGCGCCCATCCAGATCCACCGCCACCCATAGGGCGCCGCGGGGCTCCAGCTGAGAGACGCGCGCATGACCGGGCAGGGCGGCGGACCGGATCTTCCGCTCCGGATGCCGGGTCAGGATGGCGTCGCCGTAGAGCTCCTCCTCCACCTTCATCGCCGGATGGAAGTGAAAGGCCATCTCCAGGCGCCGGGCGATCTCATGGGCCTGGTCGACGCCGTTGGTGCGCATGCGGCCGACGTCCAGCTCCTGCAGCGCGACAATGTCGGGCTCCAGGGCGGCGATGACGTCGGAAATCCGGCCGACGTCGAGGCGGCGATCCGTGCCGACGCAGCGGTGAACATTGTAGGTGAGGATGCGGGCCATTCGGCCGATGTTCTGCGCGCCCTTGGCGGCCCAGGCAAGATGGCGAGGCCAACTCCGCCGCCGCAATCCTCTTCCGTTGACGTTAGCGTCATCTTTTCTCCGGCGGGCAGGGAGCCTATTGTCCGCGCTGAGCGGGCTCGACGCCCCGCACGCCCAGGAGCAGCCACGGAGCGCCCGATGAATCTCGATTTCTCCCCCGAAGACGCCGCCTTCCGCGAGGAGGTCCGCGCCTTCATCGCCGAGAACTATCCCAAGGACCTGCGCGCCAAGCAGGACAGCGGCGAACCGCTGGCCAAGGACGACTATTTGGCCTGGCACAAGGTGCTGGCCAAGAAAGGCTGGGTCGCGCCGTCATGGCCGAAAGAGTTCGGCGGAACCGACTGGACGCCGACCCAGAAGTACATCTGGTCTGAAGAACAGGCCCGGGCCGACACCATCGCCGTGCTGCCGTTCGGCGTCAGCATGCTGGCCCCGGTGATCTACACCTTCGGCACCGAGGAGCAGAAAAAGCAGTTCCTGCCCGGCATCTACAATGGCGAAGTCTGGTGGTGCCAGGGCTATTCCGAGCCCGGCGCAGGCTCCGACCTCGCCTCCCTCAAGACCCGCGCCGAGCGGGTGAAGGGCGACGACGGCAAGGAGTACTACATCGTCAACGGCCAGAAGACCTGGACCACGCTCGGCCAGTTCGCCGACTGGGGCTTCTTCCTGGTGAAGACCGATCCGGACGTGAAGCCGCAGGCCGGCATCAGCTTCCTGCTGATCGATATGAAGAGCCCCGGCATCGAGGTGCGCCCGATCATCACCCTGGAGGGCGGCCACGAGGTCAACGACGTCTTCCTCGACAATGTGAAGGTCCCCGTCGAGAACCGCATCTTCCATGAGAACCAGGGGTGGACCTGCGCCAAGGCCCTGCTGGCCCACGAACGCTCCGGCATCGCCGGCGTCGCCCGCTCCAAGCGCGGCCTGGAGCGCCTGCGGGAGATGGCCGGGACCGAGCAGAGCGACCTGGGCGGCCCGCTGCTGTCGGACACCTTCTTCAAGCGCAAGCTGGCCGAGCTTGAGATCGACCTGACGGCGCTGGAGTTCACCGAGCTTCGCACCCTGGCCGGCGAGTCCAGCGGCAAGGGACCGGGGCCGGAATCCTCGATCCTCAAGATCAAGGGCAAGATCGGAAGAGCGTCGTGTAGGGAAAGAGTGTAGATCTCGGTGGGCGCCGTATCATTAAAAAAAAAAAACAAAGACACCCACTATCGCACACGCTCACCAACGAGCATAACTCACTGAAGTCAACACAGCCCACACCCCTGCTCCGGCC
>CALEOQ010000212.1 GCA_937910255.1 uncultured Caulobacteraceae bacterium
GCGGAACGATGCCGGGGCAGCAGCACGGAGCCTGCGGGACCTTGTCGACGATGATGGGAGCGACAGATCCGATCCACGAGTAGGCTGGCGCCGAGTGTATGAGACCGATGTGGTGGCAGGTCGTGTCGATCCCTTCGAAGCAGTGTATTCGATCGACTGATGGTGACCATTCCTCAGTTCGGCGTTCCTGAGCCCGGCCGGGCCTATCCCGACAGGCCGGTGGCCTTCGGGGTTGGGGTCCGGCACGGCCTGGTGGCTCTGGTGCGGGTCGAGCCCGCCGATGGCCCCGCCCGCATCGACCTGCCCGGCGGCGGCATCGATCCCGGCGAAAACGCCGAGCAGGCCCTGGCGCGGGAGTTCGTCGAGGAGACCGGGCTGGAGGTCGCGGCCAAGGCGCGCCTGACCCGGGCCGACCACTATTTCGTCAATGGCGCCGCGGAGGCCTACAACACCCGCGGCGTCTTCTTCGCCGTGGAGATCCTGGCCGAGCGCCCCGAACGGAAGATCGAGGCCGACCACACCCTCTTCTGGCGACCGCCGGCCGAGGCCCTGACCCTGCTCAGCCGTGACAGCCACGCCTGGGCGATGGCCTGCTGGCTGCGCCGCGGCTGAAGGGCGCGATCTCACGGCGTTGCGCCCTGCGCCGCCAGGGGCTAGGTGGCGGACCACAGCCTCACCTCAGGAGTCGTCATGCCCCAGGCCCAGATCATCGACGGCAAGATCTATTCCGAACGCGTCCGCGCCGAGGTGGCGCAGGAGGTCGCGCGCCTGCGTCGGGACCATGAGATTCAGCCGGGCCTGGCGGTGATCGTGGTCGGGGATGATCCGGCCAGCCAGGTCTATGTGAAGTCCAAGGGCGAGCAGTCCCTGGCCGCAGGCATGCATTCGGTCACCCACCGGCTGCCGGCCGACGCCCATATCGACGAACTGCTACTGCTGATCGCCGGGCTCAATGAGGACGCCCGCATCCACGGCATCCTGTTGCAGCTGCCCCTGCCGGGCCATCTGGACCAGCGCGCGGCCCTGGCGGCCATCAGCCCCGACAAGGATGTGGACGGGCTGCATGTGGTCAACGCCGGTCGCCTGGCCAATGGGGAGCCGGCGCTCACCCCCTGCACGCCGCTGGGCTGCATGATCATGCTGCGCGAAACCCTGGGCGACCTGACGGGGAAGTCCGCCGTCGTGATTGGCCGCTCGGTCCTGGTGGGCCGGCCGGTGGCGCAGTTGCTCCTGCAGGCCGACTGCACGGTGACCATCGCCCATTCCCGCACCAAGGACCTGGCGGCCGTCTGCCGTCAGGCCGACATCCTGGTGGCTGCGGTGGGTCGACCGCGGATGATTCGTGGGGACTGGATCAAGCCGGGCGCTACGGTGATCGACGTGGGCGTCAACCGCGTGCCCTTCGACAATCCAGAGAAGGCTGCGGCCGGCAAGACCAAGCTGGTGGGCGACGTGGCCTTCAAGGAGGCGCGCGAGGTGGCCGGTTGGATCACGCCGGTGCCGGGCGGGGTCGGCCTGATGACCGTGGCCTGTCTGCTGCAGAACACTGTCACCGCCGCCAAGCGGCAAAACGGCGTCGATTAGGACGAGGCGAGAGGGCTAGGTTCCTGGGGCGCCCACCCGGTTCGACCAGTCGACCAGCTGGGTCAGCACCTGGGCGGTTCCGGCGTCAAATGCCGCGATGATCGCGCTGACGCGGTTGTCGCTCGCCCTGACCTCGGCTTCGAACACCTCCTCGTCGAGCAGCGCCCGATCGGCGCGGTTCACCAGGGTGGCGCGCAGGCGGACCCTGACCAACGGCGCGGCGTCCTGGCCGCGATCATAGACCACCTCGAACCGCCGCACATCGAGGCGCAGGACGCTCTCGGCGTTGCGCATCTCGCCGCGGGTGACCAGGCGGGCCGGGCCGGCATTGGCGTCGAAGGCCCGCTCGACCGCCTCTTCGAACAGTTCGCTGGCCGGGGCCACCCATCGGGCGCCGGCGATATAGGCCACCTCATCGCCCGTGACGGTAAGGATGCGGTCGCCGCTGGCCGCCTGCACGAAGCCGGAGCTGGGCAGGACCAGGCCGAAGGTTGGGGCGGGCGGGGCGACGGTGGCCGCCGGATCGATCGCCGCCTCCAGGCGATAGAGCTGCGAGGGCTCGGCGTCGGGCAGCAGCGACACGCAGGCCGACAGGGCGAGTGCTGCGGCGGTCAGGCTGAGGGCGCGAAGGGCGGCGATCATGGCTTCACCTCGATTTCCATGGCCGGCGCCTTGCCGACCACGCCGCGGGGATTGGAGCTGACCTCGTCGGTCAGGCGCGAAAGGGACTCGGCCGTCTCCTGCAGGCTTTCGGCGGCGCGGGTGATCTCCGGCAGGCCGTAGGTCGCGAAGTCGGAGGTCGGACCTTCGAGGCCGGCCAGGATCTTGCGCATATCGGCCGCGGCGGCCTCGGTCTCGGCGGCGGCTTCGCTGATGCTGGCCATCGCCGAGCGGCCATCTGTGTCGACGATCTCGCGGGTGGAGGCGGCCAGGGCGCGGGCCTCCTCGGCGGCTTCGCCGATGTTCTGCAGGGCGACCTGCGCGTCGGCGATGATGGCCTTGCGCTCGCGCAGCTCGGCGGTCACCGCCTGGGCGTCGGAAATGGCCGCGCCGAGCGTCAGGATATTCTCGTCCGAGAGGACCCGATTCACGCGATCCAGCGCCTCGACCGTGCGCGACAGCACGGTGCCGCCGCCCTCGAGCAGATCCGACAGGGTGCTCCGCTGGCTCTGGATGATGGGAACCTTGCCCTCGGGCGCGGCCTCTTTCAGCAGAGGCCGGGTCGAGGTGCCGGCGGTGATCTGCACATAGTTCAGGCCGGTGATCCCCTGGGGCTCCAGAGTGGCGAAGGAGTCGACGCGGATCGGCACGTCGGAGTTCACCCGGACGCGGGAGATGACGCGGCTGGGATTTGTCCGGTCCAGGGAGATGTCGGTCACCTCGCCGACCTTGATGCCGTTGAAGTGCACCTCGCCGCCCTCGGTCAGGCCGCGGACGGGGCCTTGGAACAGGATGTCATAGACATCGTAGTCCTGGGCGAAGGCGACGCGGGCCAGCCAGATGCTGAAGATCACCAGGCCGACGAACAGGATCAGGGTCGAAAGGCCCACCAGGGCGTAGTTGGCGTTCTTCTCCATGATCAGGCCTCGCTCGCCTGGGCGCGGGCCTTGGCGGCGGCGCGCCCGCGGGGACCCAGGAAGTATTCCTGGATCCAGGGGTGGTCGGAGGTCTCCAGTTCAGCCACCGGCGCCTGGACGACCACCTTCTTGTCGGCGACCACGGCGACGCGGTCAGTGATCGCATAGAGGCTGTCGAGGTCGTGGGTGATCATGAAGACCGTAAGGTGAAGGCTGTCGGAAAGATCGCGGATCAGTTCGTCGAAGGCGCCCGCCCCGATGGGGTCCAGGCCGGCCGTGGGCTCGTCCAGAAAGAGCAGGTCGGGGTCGAGCGCAAGGGCCCGGGCGAGCGCCGCGCGTTTGCGCATGCCGCCGGACAGCTCGGCCGGCTTGAGGGCGCCGGCGTCTGGGCGCAGGCCGACCAGGGCGATCTTGAGATCGGCCAGTTCCTCCATCTCGCGGGCCGACAGGCGGGTGTGTTCGCGCATGGGCGCCTCGACATTCTCGCGCACGGTCAGGTTGGAGAAGAGGGCGCCGTGCTGGAAGAGAACGCCCCAGCGCCGTTCCAGTCCCGCCGCCTCCCGCGCCTTGTCCACCTCCTGCCCGAACACCTTGACCGAACCGCCCTCAGGCGATTTGAGCCCGATGATGGTGTTCAGCAGCACCGACTTGCCAGACCCCGACCCGCCGACCACGGCGACGATCTCGCCCCGGCGGACATTGAGGTCGAGACCGTCATGCACCACGTGGTCGCCGAACTGAGAGCGCAGGCCGGAGACCTCGATGACATAGTCGTTCGTCGGCGCCGCGTCTTCAGGGCCAGCGGGCTCGGGCGCGAGGGGGTGATCCAGGTCGGTCAAATGTCCAGCTCCATGTAGAGCAGGGCGAAGACGGCATCGATCATGATGATGGCGAAGATGGCGTGCACCACGGCAGCGGTCACCCGGCGGCCCAGGGATTCCACGTCGCCGCCGACCTCCATGCCTTGGCGACAGCCGATGCCGGCGATGACGATGGCCATGATCGGCGCCTTCGACAGGCCGACCCAGAAGTGGCTGGGACCCACATATTCCAGGATGCGCTGGAAGAAGAAGTTGGGGCCGATGTCGAGCACGCTCCAGGTGACGGCCAGGCCGCCGCAGAGCCCGGCCAGGGTGGCCACGAAGGTCAGCAGGGGAATGGTCACCAGCAGGGCCATGAAGCGGGGAAAGACCAGGGCTTCAAACGGATCGACGCCCATGACCTTCATGGCGTCCACCTCCTGGTTCATCTTCATCGAGCCGATCTCGGCGGCGAAGGATGAGGCCGAGCGGCCGGCCAGCAGGATGGCCGTGATCAGGATGTTGAATTCGCGCAGCACGGCGACGCCGATGAGTTCGACGGCGAAGACCTGGGCCCCGAACTCGCGCAGCATATTGGCGCCCAGCAGGCCGACGACCGCGCCGATGAAGAAGGAGGTCACCGCCACGATGGGGATGGCGTCCAGGCCGGCGCGCTCGGCCAGGGAGAACACCGAAGCCCAGCGGATTCGAAGCGGGTTCACAGCGCTCTTGCCGAGCACGATCAGCAGGTGGCCCGCGAAGACGAGGGTGTCGAAGGCGTCATAGGCGGTGCCCACCACCCCCTTGCCGATCCGCACCGTCATCTCATGCCAGCCGCGGGGCTCGCGCTTGGGTTCGGCGCGCTTGGCGGCGGCGTCCGCCACCAGTTCGATCAGGCGGCGGTTTTCGGGGCGCGCATCCACCTGCGCCGGGTCCAGCTCGCCGCCAGCCGCCCGGATCAGGGCGAAGGCACCGGCGGTGTCGAGCTTGCCCACGTCGGTGAGATCGAAACGGCTGGCGGGTTCGCGCTTCAGAGCCTCGCCCAGCCGCCGGCCCTCACGCCCCAGGGCGTTCAGCGTCCAGTCGCCCGTGAGACGGACAGCGCGGTCGGCGCCGTCGCCCGTCAGCTCGAAGGCGGCTGGGGCTTCGTCCGAGGTCGAGACACTACTGATGGCGCTGCTCCGAACACGAGGCCGGCTGAATCGCCGCAAGCCCGAACCCTAGCAGAGCCAGGTCCTGGTTCGAACGTCTTATGGCCGAGGTTGTTCCATCCACAGGTAGCCGCACAAATTTCAATAGCTTGACCACGGATCTCGTCTCGCTTTCGCCCGATTTGACCGTGTAGAGAGGGCCTGTCTGTGGGTCGTCCGCAGGCAGGATTGAAATACCTATCAAGGCTGGGAGCGTTGTGTTGGCCCGCCAACTCGATTTCGTCGGCAAGTCCGGCACGACCTATCGTTACACCGCTCTGGAGGATGACCGCATCCCTCCGACGGCGGGCGCGAATTATGTGATCGCTGAACTGAACCAGGGCGCTGAGGCCCATGTGCTCTATGCCGGCGAAACCGAGAACGTCATGGGCTCGGACCTGGCCGCCCGGCTCGAAGAGGTTCGCGAGCGTTGGCGCGATGCCGAGTTGCTGCTGCGGCTCAATGTCCGCCGCGCCGTGCGACAGGCTGAGCAGGACGACTTGATCGCCGGCCTGTCGCCGCCGCTCAACGATGCGCCCGTGGCGCAGCCCGAGCCTCGCCAGGACGATCTCTCCCCAGAGGCCTGATCTGTTGGCGGGCGCCGCCGCCGTCGGGCAGACTTCGCCCATGGACGCCGCCGCCATTGTCATCTTCGGAGCCGCCGTCTGGCCCGGGGGCCTTGCCAGTCCCGCCCTCGCGCGGCGGGTGGGGTACGGGCTGGCCGCCGCCCGCGCCCGACCTGACTGTCCCATCTTCTGTTCGGGCGGCCTTGGCCGGCATGGTCCCTCCGAAGCCCGGGTGATGGCCGAGCTGCTCCAGGCCGCGGGAGTCGATCCGGGTCGCCTGGTCCTGGACGAGCACAGCCGCGACACCCTTGAGAACGTCATCGCCGCGCTGGGCTTCCTGCGCGCCCGGCGCCTGAACCGGGTCATCATCTGCACGGACGCCTATCATGTCCCCCGGGTGGCGATGATGCTCACCCTGCTGGGCGTGAGCAGCGAGCCTGGTCCTATCGGCGCGGGGCGGAGACAGGCCAGGCGTTGGGAATGGTGGCGGATGAGCGCGCGGGAGGTGCTGGCCTATCCCTACGACCTCGCGCTTGTTCTGCTGCGGCGGCGGGAAATCCTGGCCAACACGGCTTCAATGGGCGAGGCCGCCAGAACCTGACTCTGGCCCAGGCTCGCCGGCGCCGTCCTCAGGCTCCGGCTCGGGCGGGCCCTCGGCATCATACTGGGCGAGCACGCCATGCAGGCCGAGCAGGGCGTCCTGCGGCACGACCGCATGGAGCCACACCTCATAGCGCCCGTCGGCCAGGGGGCGGTACTTCAGTTCTGGGGGCTTGCTCATGGGACCGGTCCGAATCACCTGGGGAGAGTCGGCCCGACCCTAGACCAGGCGGGCCGTTCAGGGCGCCGGGGCCAGGGTAGCGGCCAGCCAGTCGGACCCATCCTGCAGGGCGCGGTCGGCCAGATCGCTGATGGAGACCGCCTCCAGGAAGCTGTGTGAGGCGCCGGCATAGACCTCAGTCCGAACCGGGACGCCTGCGGCGGTCAGACGGTCGGCCAGGGCCAGGCTCTGGCCGGTCAGGACGTCGCAGGCCGGAATGGTCAGGAACACCGGGGGCAGGCCCGCCAGTTCGGCCCGGGCCGGCGCGGCTCGCGGGTCGGTTCGCTCCGCCGGGTCCGTGAGATAGGCGGCCCAGTAAACGTCCATCTCCTCAGGGGTGAGCATATAGCCCTGGCCGCCAAAGCGGATCTGGTGCTCGACGTCGATCTCGGTGTCGAAGGCGCCGTAGTGCAGCATCAGGGCCTTCAGAAGGTCGCCCTCGCCGGCGTCCCGCAGGGTCACGGCGCTGGCCAGGGACATGTTGCCGCCCACCGAATCCCCACCCATGGCCAGCCGCGAGACGTCGCCGGCCTCGCCCACCCCACCGTCGGCCGCCCAGCGGACGGCGGCCAGGCATTGCTCCAGGGCCAGGGGGAACTTGGCTTCCGGCGAAAGGGCGTAATCGACGCCCACGACCACGACGCCGGCGCGGGCGGCGTATTCGCGCATCAGCCGGTCGTGGGTCTCCAGGCTGAACAGCATCCAGCCGCCCCCATGGACATAGACCAGGATCGGCTTGCCGGGTTCGGGCGAGGGATCGTGGATCCGCAGGCGCAAAGGACCGTGGGGGGAGGGCGCCTGGGCCTCGGTGGTCCGATGCATGACGGGCCCGCCAGCCCGCCACGGCGCCCTGACCTTTTCAGCCACCTCGCGGGCTTCGACGGGTGTCAGGGCGCGGCCCTGCGCATGGCGGGCATGGTCTTCGCCGGTGCGGGTGATGAACGCGCGCACCGCGTCGTCCAGATCGGCGCCGCCCAGCCCTTGGATGCCGCTCATGCTTGTCCTGACCATTTAGGGCGCGCTGTGGCGCCTGATTGTTGACCTCGCCGCCTAGGAGCCAGGCGTTGGGGGCGGATAACAGCCTTGGATCTGGCTCGCCATCGACCATCGGCCCTCGATCGTCTAGTATGGGCCATATGGAGCGGAGCACACGCGGCGACGATTATCAGCACGTCCCCCGGCCCATAGCGGTGCTGGTGGACGAGTATCCGCCGCACTTCATGGACCCGCCCCACAGTCACGAGCGGGCGCAACTGCTCTATGCGAGCGCGGGCGTGATGTCGGGGATGACCGACGACACCAGC